>PLZL01000142.1 GCA_003152145.1 Limisphaerales bacterium | reverse complement strand
CATGTCCAACAGCTTCACCAACCAGTGCCTCGCGCAACTGGATTTGTGGAAGAACCGCGACACGAACAAGGTCGGCGTTTATCGCCTGCCCAAGAAACTCGACGAGGAAGTTGCCCGCTTGCACCTCGAAAAAATCGGCGTGAAGCTGACGAAGCTCACGAAGAAACAGGCCGATTACCTCGGCGTGCCGGTCGAAGGGCCTTACAAGCCGGAGCATTACCGGTATTAGACTGTAGCGGCGGTCTATGACCGTCGCTGGTGGCAGCCCGCAAGGACCGGTGCTGACACAGTGCCGCTACAACAAGGCGAACGGAGAAATCCGTTCGCCTTTTTATTGTTCAATAGTGATTTTGCAATGCAGCCTGCCGGGAACAGTCATCCCAGCCGGGCCGAAAAATCTTCAAAAATTGTGGAACTTTTCTTCCGCTCGATCATCATATTCATCACAAAGGCAGTATAATTGCGCCAAAATGAAAGGAAACCAGATGAATAATAGACCGAAATCATCCTCAATTCGACTTACACTTATTGCTGTCGCGGGGCTGCTCGCCTCTGCGGTATCCAGCCATGCGCAGGGCGCCATTGCGACCATTTCCGGTGTTCCGGTCAGCGGCGGCTTTAACTACACCATCCTCCTGCAGAACACCGGTTCCACCGATCTCAACAGTTTTTGGTATGGCTGGACGATCGGCAATTTCAACCTGCCATCCACCCCCAGCGGCCCGACAAATTCGCTGGGCTGGAACAATACTGTGTTCAGCACTTCCATTGAATGGGTGAACAGTTCCGGCACGGCGTTGGCACCGGGAAATNNGGGATTGATTTCAGCCAGGGTTCACCGGGGTCCAGCACCCCCGTCTTTTCCCCGACGCTGGTGACAGCGCCCGAACCTTCGTCAGCTGCCCTGCTTGCCGTCGGGGCGTTGGGCATGCTGGCATCCGGCTGGCGCAAACTCCGCGCGAGCTGACGATGCAATCGCCCCGCCGGTCCAACGGGATTGGAACCGGGCCAGTTCAAATCTGAAACGCGAAAGGCGAGCGTAAAACCCGTTCGCCTTTTTATTTCAATCCCGCGTCCGGCATTAACATCACAGGCTTGAACAGCCGCTCCCGCTCTGCAACTCTGGCGCTTGAACACTTATGAAACGAAACATCCTTCTCCTCAATGCTGTTGCCATGACGACGGCGCTGGCCTTTTCCGGCATGACGGCCCAAGCCCAAGACGCCGCCAGCAAGCCCGCCTCCGTCGAAAATCCGGCTGCCGCACTCCAGCATCGCTACAGCTTTGCCACCGACGCGAGCGATTCCGTTGGCCATGCGGACGGCACATTGGAAGGCGCGGCAAGCATCAGCGGCGGACAGGTCCATCTCAACGGCACGCGCGGCACTTTCGTGAACCTTCCGGGCGGACTCATTGCCGGTGACAGCGCGGTCACGTTCGAATTCTGGGCAACCCTCGGCGCAAACAGAAACTGGACGCGTGTTTTCGATCAAGGTTCGACGAACGGCAACAACGGCGGGCACGACCTGTATTTCTGTCCGCATAGCGGCGCGAGGGATTTCCGCCTGACCATCATGGACCCGCACCCGACCGAGCGCGTCGTCCCGGTGCCGGGCAATCTCGACAACCAGACCAATCTGTATGTCGCGTGCGTGCTGGACCCGGCTTCAGGGTTCATGGGGATTTACACCAACGGCGTGCTCGCCGCGTCGCGCCACGACCTGGTCTCGCTCTCGAGCGTGGATACGAACGTCTTTTTCCTCGGCCGGTCGCTCTTCGCGAGCGACGCGCCGCTGAACGGTTCCATAGATGAATTCCGTATTTACAACGCGGCCCTGAGCCCGGCGGTGATTGCCGCCAGTTACCAAAACGGCCCGAACGTCGTGCTCCCGGCGCACTAACACCGGCGGCCGCCGGACGCGCTACAACAAAGGGGTGTTGGAATTCCGTCCACCGTTTGGTTTTGAAAATTTCTTGTTCCCTTCGGCGCGGATTTCTTCCATTGTGTCGGCATGGCTGGCACACGCAAAATTCTCCCTTGGACGGCGGCGTTGATTCTTCTCGTCGCCGGAAAAACTCTGGCCGACACCGGGCCGATCGCGCTGGCCGTGGACGCGACGGACGCACCGCGCGGCATTTTGCACACGCGGCTGCACATCCCGGCGTCGCCGGGCAAGCTCACGCTGTTTTATCCGAAATGGATTCCCGGCGAACATTCGCCGGACGGGCCGATTAACAATGTCACTGGCCTGGAGTTTTCGTCCAACGGCAAGCCGCTCAACTGGCGCCGCGACGATGATGACATGTTCACGTTCCTTCTGGATGTGCCTGATGGCGCGGACGCGGTGGATGTGTCGCTCGACTTTCTGCTGCCGGTCGGCGGTGGTTCGTATTCGTCCGGCGTTTCTTCGACGGCCAAATTGCTCGACTTGAGCTGGAACCAGTTGCTGCTGTATCCGAAGGCAGACGCGCCGCTCAAGTTGCCGTTCGTCGCCACGCTGAAACTGCCGGACGGGTGGAAATTCGGCACGGCGTTACCGATTGGAATTACCACGCGAAATCAACCAGGCAAGATTGAGTTCTTGCCCACGCCGCTGGAAACCCTCGTGGATTCGCCCGTCATCGCCGGGGAATATTTCCGCGAGATTGACCTGGCGCCGGGCAGGCAGCCGGAGCATTTCCTGGACATCGTGGCGGACAGCGCCGCTGCGCTGGAAATCAAGCCGGACGAGATCCGGCATTTCTCGCATCTGGTCACGGAGGCGAACGCGCTGTTCGGCGCGCACCACTACCGCGATTATCATTTCCTGCTCACATTGAGCGACCGCGTTGCGCATTTCGGCCTCGAGCACCACGAGTCCAGTGACAACCGGCAGGGCGATAATTACCTGACCGACCCGGCCGTGCTTCCCGCGTTCCCCGATTTGCTGCCGCACGAAATGACGCATTCGTGGAACGGCAAATACCGCCGGCCCGCCGGCCTGGCCACGCCGGATTACCAGCAGCCGATGCGCGATGAACTGCTCTGGGTTTATGAGGGTCTGACCGATTACCTCGGCAAGGTGCTTGCCGCGCGCAGCGGCCTCCAGACCAACGACGATTTCCGCGAGACGTTCGCGCTCACGGCGGCAATGCTCGACAATCGTGCCGGGCGCGACTGGCGGTCGCTTGCAGACACGGCCGTCGCCGCACAATTGCTTTATGCGGCGCCGGGAACTGATGTCAGCCGCCGCCGCGGCACGGATTTTTATCCCGAAGGCGATTTGATCTGGTTGGAGGCCGACGTGCGCATCCGGCAGCAGACGCACGGGGAAAAATCCCTCGACGATTTCTGCAAGGCATTTCACGGCGGCGAAAGCGGCGCGCCCAAAGTCGTTCCCTACACCTACGACGATGTGGTGAACGCGTTGAATAAAATCGCGCCCGGCGATTGGACCGCATTTTTCCAGCAACGTATTTACGACATCGCCCCGCACGCGCCGCTCGGCGGCATCGAGAACGGCGGCTGGCATCTGGCCTACACCAACGAACTGCCGGCCTTGCTCAAGACCCGTGAGAGCCAGCGCAAGTTCACCGACATGAGCTATTCCATCGGCCTGAACCTCGGCAAGGATGATCAGATCAATGATGTGTTGCCCGGCACGCCTGCGGACGCCGCCGGCATCGGGGGCGGGATGAAGCTCGTGGCCGTGAACGGGCGCGCGTGGTCGGCGGACATCCTGCGCACTGCCGTGAAAACCGCCGCGACGAACAGCGCGCCCATCGAACTGCTGGTTGAGAATGGCGATTACTACCAGACCTTCCGGCTGGATTATCACGGCGGCGAGAAATATCCCGTGCTCGAACGCGACGCGGCCAAACCGGATTTGCTGGATACAATCATCCAGCCGCTGACACCGGCACCAGTGGGGGATTCACCCGGGGAAAAATAATTTCACCAGATTTGTAGTCGGCGAATTGCGGACGATTTCTACAATTCGGTGCTCCCGCAATGAAACACGGGCCGTGCGTAGCGGGAATTGCCAAAATCAAAGCGTGTCTGGAATCCGGAGGGTGGTTTGACCAATTACGGTCACGGCGAGCGGACTCGATAAAAACGGTTGGGGTAATTCGTCCAATCCGCATCGCTGAAATAATTCGTGCCGGCTACAAGGGGATTAGTTGCCACCGGCATCCATACCGGGTTGACCAAATCAGTGCAGGCTTCCACCACAACCGGAGCGTTTGTCGCCCAGGAAATGGTGAAACCAAATCCGTTGGTTGTTGTTCCCAAACCGTAGCCATTGCCCAAAATCATGGGATTTGGCTGATACCACAGGGCCGTGGGCCAGCCGCCAAACATGGAATCCCAGCCGGTAGTGCCCGGCAGATAACAGACAGTGCCTGCCCCGTCATATAGGAAAACCGTGTTATCCGCGCTACCCGTGACTCCATTAACCTTCGGCGCGTTCCCTTGGAAATACACTTGGTGCAGACCGGAACAAAACTTAAATGCATAATTGCCTATGTTCGTGACGCCGTTTCCAATCGTCACATTCGTCAGGCCGAAACATTCATAGAACACATAATCGCCAATGCTAGTGACGCTGTTGGGAATTGTTACATCCGTGAGGCCGGAACATTGCTCGAAAGCTCCAGAGCCGATATTAGCTACGCTGCCAGGAATAGTCATGTTTGTCAGGGCGAAACAACCACCGAACCCATAACTGCCAATGCTTGTGATACTGTCGGGAATTATCAAACTCGTTAGGCTGAAACAACCATCGAATGTTCGATCGCCAATGCTGGTGACGTTGTTGGGAATCGTTACATTCGTGAGACCGAGACAACTCTCGAACGCACCAGCACTGATATTGATGACGCTGTTGGGAATCGTCACACTCGTCAGGCTGGAACAATATTCGAATGCATAACTGCCGACGCTGGTGACGCTGTTGCCGATTGTCACACTCGTTAGGCCGTGACAAAATTCAAAGGCCCGATTGCCAATAGAGGTAACGCTGTTGGGAATCGTCATATTCGTCAGGCCGTAACAACTACCGAACGCGTAATCGCCGATGTTGATGACGCTGTTGGGAATCGTCACGCTGGTCAAATTGGTGCTGCCTAAGAACGCACTGTCCCCGATGCTGGTGACCGGGAAGCCGTTCGTAGTGCTCGGGATTATGACATTTCCACCTGGCCCGGTGTATCCAGTGATGGTGATCGCGCCGTTGTTGGTGGTGAAAGTGAACTGGGCGGGTGCGACGGCAGGTTTTATTAAAAGTGCCAGCGAACAAACGACCCAGATTCGGCATAATGCCTTCATGGGGTAAGTCATACAAATTGTGGCATTTCTAATTAAAAGAGTCAAGAAAGATTTGATTCCT
>PLZL01000476.1:10068-11484 GCA_003152145.1 Limisphaerales bacterium | reverse complement strand
CAGGCCATCGCGGTCGAGCCGAAGGATTCGCCGGTCATTTCGCAGACGCTGGCCGGGCAGCCGGTCAAGCCAGGTCCGCACAAGATTCAGGGCACGGGGGCGGGGTTTGTTCCGAACAATCTGCATTTGAAGGATGCGAGTGGAAAACCGCAAATCGTCGAGTGCGTCCAGGTCGGCAACGACGATGCGTTCGCGATGGCGCGGCGGCTGGCGAAGGAAGAGGGAATTCTGGCCGGCATTTCCACCGGCGCAAATGTCGTGGCCGCGATTGAAGTCGCCAAACGCCCGGAGAACAAAGGCAAATTGATTGTCACGGTGGCCTGCTCGACCGGCGAGCGTTATTTGAGCACGCCGCTGGCCGCCGAGGCGCGCGCGGAAGTGGGCAGTTGAAGCCGGGCGGAGTGTTAGAGTGGCGGGGTAATGGTAATTTGGACCAAGCCAGTCCATAATTCCAATACTCCATCACTCCAACTTTTGTAAAATAGTTGTTGCGCTTGCCGGGCTTTGGCGGTAATTAGATGGCTGTCGAAGGTTTTGAGGGTCCCGTTTGGCGGGACGGCTTCCCAAGTTCACAAATTCAAAAATGATTCGGGATAATTCCGGCCTTCGAGCACACAAATTATGACCAGTTCAGAAAACAACGGCGAAAAGACGCCGAATCAAGGCTCCGGCTTTCTGGAGATTTCCGAGAAAGGTTTCGGCTTTTTGCGGACGGCGCAAAATCATTATCACCCGAAGCCGACCGACATCTTCGTCACGCCCGACACCATCCGGCGCAACTTTCTGCGCGAGGGCAGCCACATCGAAGGCACGACGCAGCCGCCGCATCGCGGCACCAGCCCGCAGCTCAAGACCGTCGAGAAGGTCAACGAGATGCCGTTTGAGGAATACACGAAGTCCGTCCGCTTCGAGAATCTCACGACGATTGACCCGATTGAGAAGTTCAAGCTCGAAACCAGCCCGGATTTGATCGAGACGCGCGTGATTGATCTCGTCACGCCGATTGGCAGGGGCACGCGCGGCATCATCGTCGCGTCGCCGCGCACGGGCAAGACCACCATCCTCAAGCAGATCTGCAACGCCGTCACGACGAACCATCCGGAGGTTCATGCGCTCGTGCTGCTCATTGACGAGCGGCCGGAGGAAGTCACGGACTTCCAGCGCTCGGTGAAGGCCGAGGTTGTCGCGTCGTCGAACGACATGGATTTGGAAACGCNNACAACAGCGTCCACGGCGGCAGCGGGCGCACGATGACCGGCGGCGTGGACGCCCGCGCTTTGGAAATTCCGCGCAAGATGTTCGCCTCCGCGCGCAAGATTGAAAACGGCGGCTCGCTCACGATTCTCGCGACGGCGCTGGTGGACACCGGCTCGCGCATGGACGAGCTGATTTTCCAGGAGTTCAAGGGCACCGGCA
>PLZL01000476.1:0-10030 GCA_003152145.1 Limisphaerales bacterium | reverse complement strand
AGAAATTCAAGACCAACGACGAGTTGTTGGCGAAGATGGCAACCGGGGCGTAGAGAAGATCCGGATGCGTGATGCGTGATGCGTAATAAAACTGTTCAAACCGCGTCCGAAAATCACGCATCACGCATCGCGCATCACGAACTCCATTCGCGCCCGCCGCTGGAGCGGATGCTGCGCATCCACCAGGCGTTGCAGGCCGGCGGATTTCCCAATGCCAGCAAACTCGCGCGCGAAATCGAGGTCGCCACCAAGACGATTCACCGCGACATCGAGTTCATGCGCGACCGGCTCAATCTGCCGATTGAATTTAATCCGGGGAAGAACGGCTATTTTTACACCGAGGAAGTCAGCGCGTTCCCGACGATGCAAATCACAGAAGGCGAAATCTTCGCGCTCGTCGTCGCCGAGAAGGCGTTACAGCAGTATCGCGGCACGAGCTTCGAGAAGCCGCTCTTGAGCGCCATCCGCAAAATGGAGCAGGCGCTGCCCGACACCATTTCGCTCAACCTCGCCGACATCGGGCAGACCATTTCCTTCCGCACCCGCGCCGAGCCAATCCTGGATTTGAAGATTTTCGACGCGTTGGCCAAGGCCGTTGCGCAACGCCAGCAACTCGAATTGCATTACCGCAAGCCCGGCCAGCCAAAGACCGAGCCGCGGATTGTTGACCCTTATCATCTGGCGAACATCAACGGCGAATGGTTCCTGTTTGCCCACGACCACGCGCGCAGCGACATCCGCACGTTTGTTCCCGCGCGAATCCAATCCGTTCAGGCGACTGGAAGAACCTTTGAGCGTTCACAGAAATTTTCTCTGGAGAAAAGACTGCGGGCCAGCTTCGGTGTCCATTCCGGCGAAGGTGAATATGAAGTCGTCATCCGGTTCAATGCCCGCGCCGCCGATTATGTCCGCGAAAAAAAATGGCACGAGTCGCAGCATTTGCGCGAACTGAAGGGCGGGGGAGTGGAATTGAAATTGAAGCTGTCCAGTCTTGCAGAAATTGAGCGCTGGGTTTTGAGCTGGGGCGGCGATGCGAAAGTTTTGAAACCGCGTGAACTGGTTGAAGCCGTCAGGCAATCGGCGCGGGCGATATTAAAACAGCCGGATTGAACATTTCAATCCGGCTGATGCTGTAGCAGCGGACGTGAGTCCGCTCATTATTCCGGCGGGAGAAATTTGAGCCGGCTCACGCCGGCTGCTACTGTCTGTTTATCCATTTCAGCACCTGCCTTGCCGCCTGCTTGGGCGCGGTGCCGAGAACGTTGTGGTCGGCGCTTTTGATGATTTTGTAACCCCGCAGGGCCGGACAATTTCGCTTTAGCCACCGCCGGACAAAAGGCCACGGCACGATGGGGTCGAGAATCCCGCTCAAGCCGAAGACCGGCAGTTCGGTCTGGCGGGCAATCGGGCGCGGGTCGAATCCGGCAATCAAATGCAGGCGATGCTGTGCGGCCCGACGGTCCAGGTCCGTCCGGCGGGCGATGAACTCGTCAATTCTCGCCAGAGTCTCCGGCGAATGGCGGTAATGGAACTTTGCAATCTTGGCGTAACTGAAGATGATCCAGACGAACAGCACGTTCGACATCCTGCCGGTCAGCCGTTCCGCCAGCCGCACCGTCCAGCGCATGGGATGTTTCACGAAACCGCCCGCCAGAATCACGCCTTGCACCGTAAATTTCCCGCGCGCGACCAACGCCCACAAGGGTTGCGAACCGAACGATTCGCCGAGCAGCCAGCCTGCGGTGATTCCTTTTTGCGCCAGCGCGGCTTCGATGGCAACCGCGTAATCATCCAGCGACCAGACGAGCGTGCGCGGATAAGTGATTTCGACAAAACGCACCCGGCCATTAAGCGCCTGAAGAAAACCGCCCACCAGCGTCCAGTCGCCGTGCAAGCCGGGCAAATAAATCAGCGTTGGCTGCGATTCGTCCCCGTGGATGCGAAGTTGAAGTTTCTCTTCCATCGTTTCAGTGATTATCAATCAAAGCAGGACGGGCTTCCAGCCTGTCTCCATGGCGAAATGTATAAGTCAGAGACAGGCAGGATGCCTGTCCTACGACAATTTCGGGAAAAATTCCTGCGCCGTTTTGCACGTCGCCGCGCTCAATTCTTCAAGCGAACAATTCTTCACCTGCGCGACGGTTTCGGAGATTTCCTTCACATGGGCCGGTTCGCAGCGCTTGCCGCGATACGGCACAGGAGCGAGATAGGGGCAGTCGGTTTCCAGCATGAATTTGTCCAGCGGCGTGGCGGCCACGGTGTCGCGGACGTTCTGGCCGTTCTTGAAGGTGACGATGCCGGTGAAGCTGACGAGCGAGCCAATGTCAATCACGCGGCGCATCCGGTCGGCGTTCTCGCCAAAACAATGGAACACGCCGCGCACCTTCCCGGCGAACGGCTTGAGCTGGGCGAGCGTGTCGTCAAAGGCGTCGCGCTGGTGGATGACGCAGTTCAGTCCGGCCTCGGCGGCGACTTCGAGTTGCTGCTGGAAGATGTCGGCCTGCTTCTGTTTGTAACGCGCGTCGTCGGCAGCGGTGAACTCCGGTTTCTGGCTCGGCAGGCGGTGATAGTCCAGACCGATTTCGCCGATGGCGACGACTTTCGGATGTTTGCACATTTCGCGCAGGGCGGGTCGGATGTCGGACGGAGCTTTCATTGCATCGGACGGATGCCAGCCGACGGCGGCATAAATGGCCGGGAATTTTTCGGCAAGGCGGATGGCCCTTTCGCTGCGGTCGAGGCTGGTGCCGATGGAAATCATTTTGCTGATGCCGGCGGCCTGGGCGCGCGCGATGACCTCGGCGAAGTCGCCCGCGTAATCGGAATAATCGAGATGCGCGTGAGTGTCGTAGAAGGTGGCCATGACTGGATTAAAAACTTACCTGGTGGGCGCGTTGGTATTTGGGAGCTTTTGTTCGAGCGCGTTTATTTTTTCCACGATGGCGGCTTTGCCGGGGTAGTCCGGCGATTCTTGGAGTAATTTCTGATAATCGCGGCGGGCGGCGGCGGTAAAATCCTGCGCCTGCAATTTTTCAGCGAGCGTAAGCCGGAGTCGGATGCGTTGTTCGGGCGAAGGGTTCAGGGTCAGGGCGCGTTCGTAGGCGTCAATGGCCGGGGACGGTCTGCCCTGCATTGCGTAAAGGTCGGCGAGTTTCTCAGTGAGGATGGCGCTGTTGGTGGCGGCGGAAAGGTTTTCCAGAAAGCTGGTGGCTTGAGTGACCGGCGCGCCGCGAAGCAGTTGGACATTCACAAGCCGGAGGTAGGACCATTCGATGAGCGGGCTGTGACGCTGCGCCAGTTCGTCGTGCATAATCTGCGGACCTTTGCCAAACGGCCGGTAAAGCGGGTCGCCGACGACGGTGGTCTGCCACGAGAGCGCGGGTTGGGCGGCCCACGCGGCCTCGCCGAAGGTGAATTGGCCGATGGTGAACCGTTCCAGAAACAGTGCCACGTTCGGCGTGAGTGAGAGATACGGTTCATACACGCAACCCATGGTGCAGGTCGCGCCCTTGGCGAGGAACGGGCCGCACCAACCCTGGCCGGTGCTGCGCAGCGTGGTCGCGCTGAACGAGTGCAGATGATACGCGAACGCGCCAGGCATGAACTCGACCTTCGGCAATTGAAACGGCCCGGATGCGCTGTCCGTATACCAGCCGGCGTAAAGGGCGATATGGCTCATGGGAAAACTTGCCGGAAATAAATCCGGCGTGTCGTCCACGACGGTGTCAAACCCCAGCGCGCGGGAAATTTGCGCCGCGCCGAGAATCCATTCGTCGCCCAGGGCATAATTCGTCTCGGACTGGGTCAGGCCGCGCGCGTCGAAATAGGCGCGGCCCCACAATCCGTCGCGCTCCGCCTGGAGCGCCTTGTCCACCAGGCCGCGCGCGATGTCGGCGGTCGGGCCGTCGAGCCGCGCGACCAGCAGGATGCCGTTGGTCGGATTGAGCGACGCGGCGTTGGTGACACCGTAGGCCCAGTTAGGCAAGGGCCCGGTGAGAGGGGGGTTCATTTCAATCAGCGGCAGCCAGGCGAGTTCGGAATCCACCGCGGCCTCGTTGCGCTGGAATTGCGGCGGCAGGTTGGTGTTGCCCGGTTCGCGCCAGGCCGGGTCGGAGGAGATTTTCAATGGCACGCCGCAGCACAGGACGGCGTAGCGAATTTTGGATGCGCCCACGCGACGAACCACGCGTTCCGGCTGGCCGTTGGTCGCGGCATTAGTGAAGGAATCGAACCGCCAGAGGCCGTCGCTTTCCAGCCGGCGCGCCAGCGGTATTTGCAGGGAATCGTGAAATTCGGGGCGTGACACTTCCTCGTTCGTCGTCAGCGCGAAACCGTAGACTTGATTTTCAGGAACCTGCCGCATCTTGGCGTAATATCCGGCGACGGCTTTGGATTCCGGCAGGCGCGAGTTGTAAATCACAACGACTTCGTCGCCGCCCGCCCGAGCCAAAAGCGGCGCGAGCGCCAAAACAAATACCGCGAATTGAACCGGAGAATTCATCATGTCGTCATTTGACCTTCAACCGGCTGAAATGTTCCGGAAATTTCCGGTTCCTGTCGCGGTGAAAGATTGTCGCGTTCTTCATTTTGCTTTCCCGAAGAGCGCCTCGCGCATCCCCGGCATGGGCCGGTTGTTTGTCTTGTCCCAATAGCGGAAGCCCGCGCTCCAGTCCCAAATCGCCCAGCCAAGCTGCTGCCCGTCGAGCGCGCGGCGGAACGCGGTGTAAAAATTCGCGCGCGATTCCGGGTCGGCCTTGGTGAAACAGCCGAATTCCCCGAAGTGCACCGGGCGGCCGTAATAATCCGACCACGCGCGAGCCTGCTTGACTTTTTCCTCGAACGCAGCCGGCCCGCTCGGATTTGTCTCGGCAGGCAGGGTGTTGTAACGGTGAATCCAGTCTGTCACCCAGCGGTTCAGCGTGAGCGACGGGTCGGGAACGAGCGGCGTGGCGGGTGGACCGGGAAATTGGATGCCGGTCGCTTTTGTGTCCGGGCCGGCCCAGGTCGCGCCCTGATGCGTGAAATAAAACGGCTNNAGCAATGCACCGACACAATCACGTTGTCATCCGGGGGTAGCACAAGATTCTTCAACTCATCCACGCTGCCCCAGTTGCCCGGCTCGACAAAGAGGACGCGGCGCGGATTCGTTTTGCGGATTTCCGCGATGGCCCGCGCGTAAATCGGATTCATCGCGGCGGTGTTCGCGTTGTCGTGCGGTTCGTTGTCCAGCTCGAACGCCAGTTGGCCGGGAAAATCCCGGTAATGCGCCGCGATTTGTTGCCAGATTTTCAAGAATTCGTCCGTGCTGCCTGCCGGGTCGCGGTCCAGTTCGTCGAAATGGTGGATGTTGATCATCACCGCGAGGTGGTTGGCCAGCGCGTTGGTGACGGCGAAATCCGCCCGCGCAAAAATTTCCGGCGACAGCGTGAAATCCGGCGCGGGGCCGGCGTAATGATGCCAGCCCACCGGCACGCGCANNCGCTTCGAGATAATTGCCGAGGTTCACCCCGCGCATGAAAAGTTTTGCCCCCCGATACGCGGGTGAATCGCGCTCGGTCAGCCGCTGCATGTCCGGTGGATTGGATGGTTTGAAAACGGGGTCGGCGGATTGCGCGTGAAGCCGGCAACATTCGAAAATGACCGCGGCAAAAATTGTAATGATCTTGTTCATGTCACTCGTCACTTGTCACCTTGAGTCCGTCCCACGCGAGTTGCACGCCCGCCGGCAATTCCGCCTGCGCCTTGTCGTGGTCGTAATCGTGCGTGAGATGCGTGAAAAAAGTTCTCGGCGCATTGATGCGCCGCGCCGCCGTCAGCGCTTCGTCGAGGTTCATATGCGTTGGATGCGGTTTGGGTCGCAGCGCGTCGAGCACGGCGATTTCCACGCTGCGGACTTTTTCGATCGCATCAGGCGGGATTTCCTTGCAGTCGCTCAAATACGCCAGCCGCCTTTTGCCGTTTTGCAAAAACAAATAGCCGTTCGTCGTCATCGAACCGTGCGGGAGGGGCAGGGGAACGATTTCCAAATCGCCCAGCGTGAAAGGCCCGTCAACCAGATGCGGTTCCGGTTTGAAATATCCCTTCCAGATCGGGCGGCCATCGAAGGCATAAACATAAACCCGCTTGAGCGCATCCATCGTTTCCGCGCTCGCATAGACCGGCAGCGGCCCGTTGCGCAAATCGCAGAACCGGCGGCAATCGTCCAGCCCCATGATGTGGTCCGAGTGCGCGTGCGTGAAAATCACCGCGTCGAGCCAGCGGATGTTTTCGCGCAGGCACTGCACGCGAAACTCCGGCGTCGTGTCCACGACGAGCTTGATTTTGTTCGTCTCAATGTAAATCGAGGGGCGCGTGCGCCAGTTCTTCGGGTTGGCCAGAAACTCCGGCGGATACTCCTTGCCGATGACCGGCACACCCTGCGACGTGCCGCTGCCCAGAAAAATGAACGAAAACGCCATGCTCTTTTCTTTTTGCGAAGACTATCACATCCGCAAAATTCGGCGAATGAAAAATCAATTTCGGAAAATTCAAACTGCCAAAGCGCAAAGGCGCGGAGAGGGGAAAGATTCCAGCCTGTCCGGGTGTTACGTGGCGGGGTCAATTTCCACCAAGCAAATCTCTGGCTGCGTCCTAATCCTTTGGAGAAATCTGCACGCGAACATATCCATACGTGTTGAGGTTCCATCCGATTACCCACATCAAAGATTCATCTGGCAGGAATGCTTCAATCCCCGCTGTTTGAAGCCTGCCAACATCCATGTCTGCTTCCCCAAACGTGCGGCACGCCAGCAACGTCACCAAATTCTTCTGCCTGCCCGCCTCCGAAAATGGCGCAAAATCATATTCCGGTCTTTTCGGTTCAGGAGGGGGTGGCGGCTCGCTGAGGCGCTCGAATGGGGCATGGTCAATCGCACACATAACCGCGTCGTCGGGATACTCGGCACCGCAATATGAACATTCTTTCATTGGAATGTTTGCGCCTGCACACCGCCGCTTAACTGCGAACCGACCGCGCCAACCGGCGTTGGCTCCAGTGACCGGAAACGGATGATATTTGTTTCGGTGGTTGCCGGTCAAGCCGGGATTCCCCGGCACTTTGCAACGTTCTGCCAGTTGAATATGCTTGTAACCTTCCGGCATTGGATTTACTCTGGCATAGTGGGCTTGGAGATATCCAAGAGGGGCGATTACGAAAAACATCAAATTAACCAAACAACAAACAAACATATGAAGACGGGAACTTTTCTCAAGTGCTTAACGGTGGCCGCAGGTTTGCTCTGCGCAACCACCTTTCAGGCTGCCGCGCAACCGGCTGGCGGCGGCGGTGGTGGTGGTGGTGGCGGCGGACGGGGCGGCGGACGGGGCGGCGTTTTGACCCAGGAGCAGAACCAGCAGATGCGCGATGCTTTGCCACAAGACTCGGCTGACATGACTGCGTTGACTACGAAGCTCACCGCTGCCCAAAAGGAAGCGATTGATGCTGCGCTGGCCAAGGACGCGACCGAAGCGACTGTGCGCGCGAAGGTCGAAGCCGTGGCGAAAATCCAGACTGACATCGCAATGTTGCGTTACAGCAAAGCCGTGAAGCCGATTGCGGCTTCAGTCACAGATGATCAAAAGACCCAGATTGCCAATGCTCCGGGCATGACTTATATGCAATTCTTCGGCGGTGGCTTTGGCGGTTTCGGCCGCGGACGCGGCGGTGGTGGTGGTGGCGGCGGCGGCGGCGGCGGTGGAGGCAATTAATAGTTCCGCACGCTTCTTTCAGGCCACTGCGCGAAGGCGCAGTGGCTTTTTGTTTTTGGCGCGGGCGTGCAGGAGGAGTTTCAATGTTCAATGGCGGATGGTTTTGCAGCCCAGTTCAATTATCAGCGCCATTTTCTTTTTGCCGAACGGCGGCGTAACCGCCAAATTCAGCGCACGAATTCAACAATGTTGACGACACTGCGCATTAAAAACTTCGCCCTGGTGGCCGACCTCACGCTGGAACTCCAGTCCGGCTGCAACGTCATCACCGGCGAGACCGGCGCGGGCAAATCCATCATCATCGGCGCGCTCAACCTCGTCCTCGGCGAACGCGCCGACCGTTCGCTCATCCGCAGCGGCGAGGAAAGCTGCTCCGTCGAGGCCGTGTTTGACGTGGCAAAGCTGGAAGCGCCGTTGAAAAAATTTTTGGAAAAGAACGGCCTTGAGCCGGGCGAAGAAGATCAACTCGTTCTCAAGCGCGCGTTCACCAGCGCGGGCACGAACCGCCAGTTCGTCAACGGTTCGCCGACGACGCTGGCCACGCTCGCCGCCATCGGCGAATGGCTGGTGGACATCCACGGCCCGCACGATCACCAGTNNAAGTCTTCGGCGAACTCGTCCGCCGCCGCGCAGCCATCGAAACCGAAAAATCCGCGCTCATCGTGGACGAGAAGACCTACACGCAGCAACTCGACCTGTTGCGGTTTCAAGTGAACGAGATATCCGCCGCACGTCTGCAATCCGACGAGGAGGCAAGGATGGAATCCGAATTCAACCGCGCCAGCAACGCGGCGAAGCTGCTGCAATTGAGCCAGGCCGCGCTCGATGCCTTGAGCGAAAACGAAAATTCGCTGCTCACGCAGGCGGGCGCGATTGGCCGGACGTTGCAGGAATTGCAGCGCGTGGACGCCGGCGCGGCGAATCTGGTCGAGTTGCACGCGCAGGCGGCTGGCAGCTTGCGCGAGTTGCAGGCGGAACTTTCGCGCTACGCGGAGAAAGTAGATGTTGATCCGGCGCGGCTGGCGGAACTGGAGGAGCGGCTCAATTTCATCCACTCGCTCAAGCGCAAATACGGCGTGACGCTCGCCGAAGTGATCTCGTTTGGCGACGAGGTGAAACAAAAGCTCGCGCAACTTGAATCCCGCGACGCCGAACTCGCGCGCCTCAACGCCGCGCTGGGAAAATTGGATGCCGAAATCCTTAACGCTGGCAAAAAACTTTCCACTGCGCGCAAGAAAGTAATTCCTCAACTCGCCAAGGCAGTGGGCAAACAGCTCGATGATTTGGGTTTCAAGCAAAGCAAGTTTGATGTGGCTATCCAGTCCGTAGCAGCCGAGGTAACGAGGCTCAAATCAAATGAAAATCTGAGCCTCCTCACGTCGGCTGCTACAGTCAAACAAACCGGCTTCGACGAGATTGAATTCCAGTTCGCGCCGAATCCCGGCGAGCCAGCCAAGCCGCTACGCGCGATTGCGTCGTCCGGCGAAATGGCGCGCGTGATGCTGGCGCTCAAAACCGTGCTCGCGGCGGAAGACGAAATCCCGGTGCTGATTTTCGACGAGGTGGACGCCAATATCGGCGGCGAGACGGCAAACGCCGTGGGCGAAAAGATGAAGCAAATTGCCGCCCGGCGGCAGGTGTTGTGCATCACGCATCTCCCGCAGGTCGCCGCGCCCGCCGATGCGCATTACGTCGTGACCAAGCAGATAAAAGATGGCCGCACGATTTCGGAAATTACGTTGCTCGACAAAAAATCCCGGGTTACGGAACTGGCCCGAATGCTTGGCGGCCAAAGCGAGGCTGCAAGAAAACACGCCGAGGCGTTGCTGAAGTAGGTGAGCCGTTGGCGGAAAAAATGCGGGACTTGTCCCCAGAACTGGTGACTGGCAGGGGACGGGGCATGAGGTATGATTCCATTGTTGTTGTCGTACTTAGTTCTCAATTCTGTATGAAGAGGCCGGACCTGTTGTCCGGCCTTTCTTTTTTTACCAGCCGGCTCAATCTCCTGATTGCCAGTCACCCGGGACGGAAGTCATATCATTTTCCAACCGGTAGGGCCGTGCTGCCGCGCGGCCATCATACCCGGCGACGCAGCAGCGCCGCCCTACCATTGCATCTTTAAATGCCGGCTTTGGCACGGAGTTGTTCCACCTGCTTCTCCAGTTCGCGCAGGCGGTGGATCATGTCCGGCAACTGCTGCACCGCGATCATCTGCCGCTTGGCCTGTTTGTCCGGCGAGGCCGGATAGCCGAGCACTGTCCCTCCGTCCGGAATATCGCGCATC
>PLZL01000157.1 GCA_003152145.1 Limisphaerales bacterium | reverse complement strand
GGCTTTGCCGGAGGTCGCTGACTCAATGACTTGTGTGACATCCACCCGCTGGCCTGAAAAAGCGAAGTCACGTCGTCCTGCCAATGTCCTGTTTTTCTGTGATCGGCCAATAAATGAAAACCGGCCATTGGCTTGGTCGGGCTCTTCACAAAAAATCTTTTGACCGATTAATATAAGTCAGAATTCACAATATACTCCGCCAGCAGAGTCCACGACGCAGCGATTGAGCTGCGCGGCGCCTTGTTCGGATCCGTTCCATTCGCGCGCTGGCATCCGGCAATAAGAGTGACATGGCACGCAAGCCGTTTTAATCTTGGCAGCATGTCACAGCCCAAATCTCATCCGGCGAGGATGTTTTTTTTATTGCTGGGGAGCGCGCTGGGTCTGCCGGTGTTTTCCAGTTTCGCGCAATCGCCGGTGGGCGTCACCCTCGAACCGGCGCGCGCCGGCGCGGAAATTGCGCCGGATTACCTGGGATTGAGTTTTGAGATGCAGCGCGCGCTCGCTGGCACGAATGGGAACCACTTCTTCAGCCCTGCGAACAAGCGGCTGGTCGCCACCTTCAAAACACTCGGCGTAAAAAGCCTGCGCGTCGGTGGCAACACGGCGGATCGCCCGACGCTGCCGACGCCGACCAAGGCGGACGTGGACAGCCTGTTCGCCTTCGCCAAGGCTGCCGGCGTAAAGGTGATTTACACGCTTCGCCTGAATCATGGCAATCCTGATGATGCGGCAAAAATGGCGAATTACATTTTGCGCCACTACAAAAGGCAACTGACCTGCTTCGCCATTGGCAACGAGCCAAATGTTTTTTCCACGAACTACGGCGTCTATCTGGCCGAATGGAAAAAATACGCCGCGCAAATCACCGCGCCGACAAATTCGCCGGGGGCGAAGTTTTGCGGGCCGGGGGTCTCGCCGGGGCACGAATCCTGGTCGCGTGATTTTGCGAATGAGTTTGGGACCAATGGCCCGCTGGCGTTTGTGTCACAGCACGATTATCCCGGCGGCGACGCGCGGAAGGTGAAAGACCCGGCGGCGGCACGCGACAAAATCCTGTCACCGGCGATGGACGATCATTATTTGAAGTTCGCCAATGTTTTTGTTCCCGCCATCGTTTCCAACGGACTCCCCTACCGCCTGGAGGAGGCGAACAGCTTTTACGACGGCGGCGCGAAGGACGTAAGCGACACGTTCGCCTCGGCGCTGTGGGCGCTGGATTACATGTGGTGGTGGGCGGCGCACGGCGCCAGCGGCATCAATTTCCACACCGGCGATACCGTGGCGGCGCGGGATGAAAACGCGCCGAGCCGTTACGCGACTTTCTGGACTTCGCCGGAGGGCTGCAACATTCATCCGATTGGCTACGCGGAGAAAATGTTCGCCCTGGGTGGTCACGGACGCCTGCTGCCCGCGACGATTGCGAATCCGGACAACCTCAACTTGGCCGTTTTCGCCGCGCTGGCCTGCAAAAAAACGATTTACGTCACGCTCATCAACCGGGAACACGGTTCCGGGGCGCGCACCGCAAACGTCACCCTCACTCCGGGCTTTGAAGATTCCCGCGGACAGGTGATTTTCCTGACCGCGCCCGGCGGCGATGTTTCCGCCAAAACCAACGTGACGCTCGGAGGCGCGGAAATTCGGGACGACGCGGTATGGAAGGGGAAATGGACTGCGTTGCCCAAGCCATCCCGGAACGGCCAGTTCTCCTTGAACCTGCCGGCCGCGAGCGCGGCGTTGGTGAAATTCACGGCCCGGTAATTTCGTAGCGCGGGCGGCTCGCCCGCGAGTTCAAGTATTCCGGCACAGCCGAGCCGTCTGCGCCTCCTTTGCGAATTGCATTTCACGCAAAATTCTTGCCAGTTTTTGGACAATCTCAACTCGTCAAATCCCTCCTGACCGCATAAACTTCGATGACAATTCTCATGAAACCGATGATGTGTCATTTCAAGTCTGCCGCCCTCCTCGCGGTAATTTCCAGCTTTGCATTTTGTGCCGGCGCCGCCATTTCCATCAGCGATCTGCGTTGCGAAAATCTGGAAAACCCGCTCGGCATTGACGCCGCGCAACCGCGCTTGAGCTGGATTTTGAATTCAAACGAGCGCGGACAAATGCAAACCGCCTGTGAAATTCTCGTTGCCTCGTCGGAAAAAAATCTGGCGGGGAACCAAGGTGATTTGTGGAGCAGCGGGAAAATTTCGTCCGACCAATCCATTCAATTTTCCTACGCGGGCAAGCCGCTCGCGTCCGGCGCGCAGTGTTTTTGGAAGGTCCACGTGTGGGACAAGGATGGAAATGTTTCTGCCTGGAGCAAAACTGCCTCGTGGACGATGGGGTTGCTGAATCCTTCCGACTGGGATGGCGCGAAATGGGTCGGCCTCGACGGCGAGGACGTCACGAATTATCTCGCGGGCACAAGCTGGATTTGGTTTCCCGTCGGGGAGCCGGAAAAATCCGCCGCCCCCGGCACCAATTACTTTCGCAAAGTGGTCGTCATTCCGGCCGACCGGCGCATCGTCCGCGCGAAATTTGTTTACACCGGCGATAACGAATGTCGCGGCTGGCTCAATGGATTTGATCTCGGCGCGCGTAACAATTATCACAGCGTCAAGGACAACGACATCACCGGGCGACTCGAACCAGGCACGAACGTTTTCGGGTTCACCGGCTCCAACCGCGCCGAAAAACCGGCGGGCATCGTGGGCCTGCTGACGATTGAATTTGATCGCGGCGAACCGATAATCGTTCCCACCGATGAATCGTGGAAGGTTTCCGACAAGGAAAATGATGGCTGGAACAAGACTGGTTTTGACGATTCAAAATGGGTCGCGGCGAAAGAACTCGGCCCGATTGGGATGGAGCCGTGGGGCAACGTGCGCGTTTCCGAATCGCGCGTGCAACCCGCGCGCTATTTGCGAAAGGAATTTCCCGTCGAAAAACAAATCGCGCGTGCGACGGTTTGTTTTTCCGGTCTTGGCCTGTCGGAGCTTTATTTGAACGGAGAAAAGGTTGGCGACGCCGTGTTGTCGCCCGCGTTCGCACAATACGACAAGCGCGAATTTTACGTGACTTACGACATCACAAAAAACCTGCGGCGCGGCGCGAACGCCATCGGCGTGATTCTCGGCAACGGACGTTTTTACGCCGACCGCAGCAAGGCTTATTCAGGCACGGTGAGCTTCGGCTGGCCGAAATTGCTGCTGCAACTTCGCATTGAATACGCTGACGGCTCGGTCTCAAGAATCGTCAGCGACGGTTCCTGGAAACTGACGACTGACGGTCCGATTCGCGCAAACAACGATTTCGACGGGGAGGAATACGACGCGCGCAAGGAATTGCCCGGCTGGAGCAAAACCGGTTTTGACGTTTCCCGATGGCAGCCGGCGCAACTTGTCGCCGGGCCGGGCGGGGAAATTTCCGCGCAAATGATCGTGCCGATTCGTGTCACGGGAACACTCAAGCCGGTTTCCGTTCAGGAAGTTTCTCCCGGCGTTTTCATTTTTGACATGGGACAAAACATGGTCGGCTGGTGCCGGCTGAAAGTTTCCGGCGCAGCCGGGACAACCGTTACGTTGCGCCACGCCGAAACCTTGAAGCCAGACGGCTCGCTTTATCTGGCCAATCTTCGCGGTGCGAAGGCCACGGATCGCTATACGCTGCGCGGCGGCGGCATGGAAATTTACGAGCCGCGCTTCATCTCGCACGGATTTCGTTACGTTGAAGTCACCGGATTTCCCGGCAAGCCAACGCTTGATTCGCTCGAAGGCCGCGTCGTCAACGACGATTTGAAAACGGCGGGGAAATTTGAAACTTCAAATCCGCTGCTCAATAAAATTTACGATGCCATTGTCTGGGGCGTGCGCGGGAATTACCGCAGCATCCCGACCGACTGCCCGCAACGCGATGAGCGCCAGGGCTGGCTCGGCGACCGTTCCGAGGAATCGCGCGGCGAGACTTATCTCTTCGATAATTCGAATCTCTACGCGAAGTGGCTGCAGGACATCGCCGACGCGCAACGCGACAGCGGCAGCGTGCCGGATGTCGCGCCCGCCTACTGGCCGATTTATTCCGACAACGTCTCGTGGCCAAGCAGTGGCGTCATCATTCCCGAAATGTTGCGCGAGCAATTTGACGACACACGCATCGTCGCTCAGCATTACGGCAGCGCGAAAAAGTGGATGGATTTGATGTCCGGCTTCGTCAGCAACGGAATCATTTCGCGCGACAATTACGGCGATTGGTGCGTGCCGCCGGAAGATCTCACGCTCATCCATTCGCGCGACACAAACCGGATTAGCGACACAACATTGATTGCAACTTCGTTTTTTTATAACGACTGCAAGCTCATGGAAAAATACGCGGTGATACTCGGCAAAACTGAAGACGCACAGCAATTTCACGCGCTCGCGGAGAAATTGAAAGCCGCCTTCAATGAAAAATTCCTCGACCGCGACAAAGGCCAATACAGCAACGGCACGCAAACCTCCTGCGTGCTGCCGCTCGCTTTCGGCCTTGTGTCGGACGACATGCACGAGAAAATTTTCAATCATCTCGTGGGCAAGATTGAAGGCGAAACGCACGGACACATCGGCACGGGTTTGATTGGCGGCCAGTATCTAAACCGCGTTTTGACTGAAAATGGCCGCGCGGATTTGTGTTACACCATCGCGTCGCAGAAAGATTATCCCAGTTGGGGCTACATGATTGAGCATGGCGCGACGACGATTTGGGAATTGTGGAACGGCAACACTGCCGATCCCACGATGAACTCCGGCAACCACGTCATGCTCGTCGGCGACTTGGTGACTTGGTTTTACGAAAATCTCGCCGGGATAAAATCCGATCCCGCACATCCGGGCTTTAAACACATCATCATGGAACCCACGCCCGTCGGTGATTTGACGTTCGTAAAAGCCACGCACCGTTCGCCTTACGGTTTGATTTCCAGCGAATGGCATCGTGACGGAAATAAATTCGACTGGCAGATTGAAATTCCTGTGAACACGACGGCGACGGTTTGTTTACCCACGCAGGGCTTTGAACACGTCACGTTAAATGGCAAGCCTCTTCTTCTTTCACACGATGTCCACGTTGTGGAAGTAAGTAGCACATTAAGGATGAATCTCGATAGCGGCAATTATCATTTCGTCAGCGAATGAAATCGAAGGTTTTGAACGGCGCGATAGTGTTTTGGACTGCGGCAGCCTTCTGCCGCTTTGATAGCGCCAGAGGACTGGCGCACTCCAAAACCTGGCGGAATTTCGTTTGCGCCATACTTGCTGTTTCTTTTTCCACCACCGGCTGCGCGACGGTTACAAACCAAAACGCCATCGTGAAATCCGAATTCATTTTTACGAACGCCCCGTTTCCATCGTGCCACGCCTCGACGATTGCGGAAACGAAATCCGGCCTTGTTGCCGCGTGGTTCGGCGGCACAGCCGAGCGCAATTCCGACGTTTGCATTTACGTCTCGCGGAATGAAAATGGAAATTGGACGCCTCCGGTTGCCGTCGCCGATGGAACAGGCTTCGCCACCAATCGCTTCCCGACGTGGAATCCGGTTCTGTTCCAGCCGAAAAATGGTCCGTTGCTTTTGTTTTACAAGGTCGGCTCCAGTCCGGCGACCTGGTGGGGCATGATGATGACTTCAACCGACGACGGCAAAACGTGGTCGAAACCGCAGCGCTTGCCGGATGGGATTCTCGGCCCGATCAAAAACAAGCCGGTGCAGCTTGCGAACGGCGACATTCTTTGCGGCAGCAGCACGGAAGGCGACGGCGGCTGGCGGGTGCATTTCGAGCGCACGACTGACTTTGGAAAAACGTGGACGGCCACGCCGCCGGTGAACGACGGCAACGAAATCGGCGCGATTCAGCCGAGCATTTTATTTCTGAAAAGCGAGATACTCGAAGCCGTTGGCCGCACACGCAACGATAAGATTTTTCAAATCACTTCCAGTGACAACGGTAAAACGTGGGGTGCCATGACGTTGACCAGTTTGCCAAACCCCGATTCCGGCATTGACGCGGTGACTTTGAAAGACGGTCGGCAACTCTTGGTCTATAACCACAATATCCGCACTGGTTCAAATAACAAAGGCCGCAGTCCGTTGAATGTGGCCGTTTCGCCGGATGACACAAACTGGTTCGCCGCTTTGGTCTTGGAAGACGATCCAAATGCGCCGAACGGATTTGCCTATCCCGCCGTGATTCAAACCAGCGACGGGCTGGTGCACATCACCTACACGTGGGAACGCAAACGCATCAAGCACGTCGTGATTGATCCGGCGAAATTACAATTGCTCCCGATTGTGAACGGCGAGTGGCCGAAATAATTTTCAAGGCGATTTCGCCAAACGTGCCCGGCGCTGGTCCAGTTCCGCGTGAATCTGCGGTTCCAGCAATTCATATTTTTTGTAAAACAGCACGGGAATGATGCTGAGGGCAAAGAACACTGCTGGCAGCCAGATGAAACCCAACTCGATGCCTTTCAACGAAGAAGCTGTCTGAGGCACATTGGGAACGTAGCCATGGGCGTCCATGATCCATGCCGGCAGGGCTCCACCCAGGCCGCTGCCCGCCTTCAAACAAAAGGCGGCGCCGATGGCTGTCAAAAAACCCGGAGCGCGGATGCCAGTCTTCCATTCACCGTAATCCACGCTGTCCGAGAGCACTGAGAAAGGCATGGCCATGGCCACGCCACTGGCCAGAAACCCAAAAATCCAGCCCGTCATGATCAATGAAACGGAGTTGCCGTTGAGCACACCGAGGTAAACAATCAATTGTCCGACCACCATCCCTAGCAGACCCAATGCCCAGACATTTCGTTTGGATGTCCATTTGCAGAACCAGGGCAGGAAGAACACCGTCGCCAGTGAGATGAAATCCATGGCGTTGGCCCACTTGATGAGATCCTTGCGGTGCAGGGTGTATTCGCAGAAATAGGGAACCGTGGATACCCTGGAAATGAATGCGATCCAAAAAAGGAGGCTGCTCGCGAAAATGATGATCCACGGCCAGTTGCCTTTGATGGCTCCGAAACTGTCTTTGATGGGCAAGGCTTGTTTCTTCTCGACGACCTGTTCCTCCAAGTTCCGGAACGCGAACAGGAACAACAGAATTGCTCCCGTCGCATAAATCGGCATGGTTAACATGAATCCTCTTCTGTCGTCTCCATGTCCGAGCCAGGCGACCATCTTCAGCGCCGTCAGGTTCACTATCAGCACGCCCAGCTTCGATCCAAACATCCGCCAGCAGGTCAGCATCACCCGCTCCTGCGGATTTGGAGTCAAAGCGGACAGAATGGATGTCACTGGCGTGTTGATGCCCGTGTAGAGGATGCTGCAAATGACATAGGTGATAGCTGCATACCAGACCTTGGCGGTATGGCCGAGATCGGGGGTCAGGAAGGTCAGCACGCCAAACGTGGCGAACGGAACGCAAAGCCAGAGGAACCACGGGCGGCTTTTTCCCCACCGGCTGTGAGTTTTGTCAAAGATGATTCCCCAAATGGGAGCGTCAATTGCATCGGTAAAGCGGGCAATCAATAATACTGTGCCGGCGGTGGCAGCGGAGATGCCATACACATCCGTGTAAAAATAGAGCAGATAAAACGAAATGACACAGAACACAAGCTGTCCGCCAATGTCGCTCGACGCATAGCTGAAGCGCTTCAGATAGGAGATTTTATTCATGAAAAAATGTTCAGCCCGGATCCAAATGATAAAAACTGTTCTAGATCATTGACGAATGGGTAATTTGCATCCGTCACGGAGATAAAGCGGGATTTTATCCAGCGGCGCTTCGGCAACGATCGTCCGTCCGCCTTTGAATTTCTTTCCAGTCCAGGCATCCGTCCACGTCGCGCCGGCGGGCAAATAAACTTTTCGCTTCGTTGCGCCGGAGTGCAGAACCGGAGCGACCAGCAAATCCGACCCGAACATGAATTGATCATCCACTTCAGCACAATTTTTGTCTTCGGCAAAATCGAAGAACAAAGGTCGCATCGGCGGCGTGCCTTTGGCGCTGGCCAGCTTCATTTGCTTCATGATGTAAGGACGCAGACGCTCCCGCAGAAAAAGGAATTCTCGGATGATTTTATAGGCGCGGTCTCCAAACGACCAGACTTCGTTCGGACCGCCGCGCGTCGGATCACACGTCTCGGAATGCGCCAGCGAACTGTTGCGCCAGCCGTGCAACCGAAAGAGCGGACAGAAAACGCCGTATTGAAACCAGCGCACGATGAGTTCCTGAAAATAGGGCGTATCAATTTCACCGCCGAAGAAGCCGCCAATGTCGGTCGTCCACCACGGTATGCCGCTCAGGCCGATGTTCAACCCGGCGCGCACCTGCTGCTGCAAATCCTCAAACGTCGAGTGGATGTCGCCCGACCAGACCGCCGCGCCGTAGCGCTGGCTACCGGCAAACGCCGCGCGACCGAGCGTGATGATTTCCGTTTCGCCCGCCGCCTTCATACCTTCGTAAAATGCCTGTTGCTGGCACATCGGATAAATGCAGCCGACTTCCAGTCCATTGCCGGCGTGGTAGCGGACGTTGTCGTGATCGTAGGCGACCATCTCCGGTTCGATGGCGTCGAGCCAGAAAACTTTGATTCCATGGCGCAGATAATTTTCACGCACTTTGCTCCAAAGAAATTTGCGCGCTTCCGGGTGCGTGCTGTCGAGCAGATGGGAAATGACCGTGTGTTTGGCGTTCGTGTCCGTGAAGCGGATGAACGTGTTCATCCCGCGTTCAGTGCGAACGAGCAGGTTGCGGCGTTCCAGTTCGGCGAAATTTTCACTGTCGGGATTCACCGTCGGCCAGACGGAAACCATGACCTTGATGCCAAGCGATTCGAGTTCGCGCACCATGGCCGCCGGATCAGGCCAGCACACCGGGTCGAATTTCCATTCGCCCATCTTCGTCCAGTGGATGTAATCAATGACGATAACGGACATCGGCAGGCCACGACGTTTGTGTTCGCGCGCAACAGTGAGCAATTCGTCCTGCGTCTTATAGCGGAGCTTGCATTGCCAGAAACCAGCGGCCCACTCCGGCAACACAGGCGCATGGCCGGTCAAATCCGCGTAGCGCTCCAGGATGCCCGCGTAGCCGTCGCCGGTCGTGACGACGTAATCAATCAGACGCGAGGCGTCGGCTACCCAGCGCGTCTGCGTGCGGCCAAGCTCCACACGGCCCATGCCGGGATTGTGCCAAAGCAAACCGTAGCCACGGCTGGACACGAGAAACGGAATCGAAATCTGCGAATTACGATGCGTGAGTTCAAGCACGCAACCTTTTTGATCGAGCAATCCGTGCCGCCGCTGGCCGAGGCCATAAATGCGTTCGTCGTCAAATGCTGTGAAGCTCGCTTCGCAACGAAACAAATCGCCATCGACGGATTTGAACGTGCGCGACGGCGGATAATTCGTGCGCGCAAAAATTTCTTCGACGAGCGACTCTTCACTACCGGACTTGAAAAAGCGGACGCGGCCGGATTTTGCGTCAATCGTCGCGGTGAGTTTGCCGTTCACGACCCGCGCGCAATCGCCTTTGATGGAGATTCTGGCGGCGGATTTTCCCGGTGGAAGCAGGCTCCAATCGCGCAGGGGCATTTCGGGCAACACCGTAGCGCGAACGCGGAGTAAGTCCCTGCCCCACGGCTCGACCCATAGCATTTGTTCCTTCCAACACCAAATGATGCGGTTGCCAGTGCGGCCAAATGCTGAAGTGGCTTGGCTCATTTGCCGGTAATTTTGCCGCAAAAGGTTTTAAGAATGAAGCGGAATATGTTGGCGTTCACGCAGCCATCGGCGCGCTGTTCTCGCTCACTTCTTTTCTGCCGGGAAGGGTCCGTGTTTTTCCACTGTGTCATTCGCGTGGTCATAAACGACCTTGCCACCTTTGAGGAACGGCGTGGCCATTGCCCACGGTTTGCCGTCGGGACGCTTGATTGGTGCCGCGCTGTATTGCGGCAGATATACGCGTCGCATCCGGTTGGTCTTGTTCGGGCCGCTGCGATGAAGCACATAGCTGTCGAACGCCACGATGCTGCCGGCGGGAACGATCAACGGGTCGCCGGGATCGCTGCCGGTGTAACCGATCAAGTCGTTCGAGCCTTCTTCCTTGATGTGATCAATGATTTTGTCCCGCGTGCCCGCGCGCGAATGCGGCAAAATATAGACCGTGCCGTTTTCTTCGCTTACGTCGTCGAGCGTGCACCAGCAGGTGACGTAGGGCTTGTGCTGCGTCGTCGGGTCATACCATTTCACGTAGCCGCTGTCCTGATGCCAGGAAAATTTCATGCCCTGCTCCGCGCCTTTGACGACCCATTGCTCGTGGAAAAGCTGCGCGTCCGGCCCGACCGTGGCTTCAGCAACCTGCGCCATCAAATCGCTGAAAATGAATTGCCACAGCCGGTTGCTCAACCGGTAGCGGTTGTTGATGAAATAGCGCTTGCCGCGATGGCTGATGCCTTCGGTCTGCACGCCCTTCGAGTCCATGATGGAATCGTAATAACCGAGGTAATAGGAACATTCCTCGCGCAGCATTTCGATCATGGCGGGCGGGATGATGCCCGGCAAAATCAGGTAGCCTTCCTTTTTGTAAAGTTCGCGTTGTGAGTCGGGAACGATTTTCATGGCGGAGTTAGGCTAACACAGGGCGTTGCTTTAGGCTATTTTCTTTCGGGCTATTCGCCTTCATCGGATTTCGGCGCGGCAGGGGCGTGGTTCACGGTGGCTGCATCCGCGTCCATCCGTGTCCATCCGTGGTTAAACTCCTTTGCATAAATCAGCGGTTGACCTTTTTCCAAAGTTTATCAATCTCGCCGCGCAGGATTTTTGCGTCCTCCCAACTGTTCGGCAGCATCGAAAGGTTGTAGCCACCGTCCACCGGCCCTAATTCGGGGCAGATGAAAATTTCGCGACTGGTGTTGCGATTGCCCGCGAGCCAGCACTTGAGAGTTTCCCCGGCGAACGGCAGCCAGTCATTGAACTCCTGCGTCAGATTTCCTTTGCCGTCGGTAACGGGCACTTGAACATGATGACCGTTGAACGGGCGAAAATGAAATTGCCGCGCGTGCTTAATCAAATCGGGACGGACGACCAACCGCTTGACGAAATTCTCAGGAATAAGGTGTTTCACGACGGCAAAATGCGAGAAGTCCCACGAGAGCGGCAGCAGTTCGCCGGTCTGCCTTTGATACGCATCAGCCAGCGCGTAAGTTTTCTCCGGCGTCTCGGTGCAGGTGCCGCGATGCGTTTCGATGGCCGGCTCAAGGCCAAGCTTGCGGCCTTCACGATTCAGCACCAGCGCGAGTTCGAGCGCTTCGGGCGTCAGCACTTCATCGGCGGCGAGTTGCACATTCACATGATGCGCGCCGTATTTTTTCAAATCGCCAAGCAGTTGCGGAAATTCCGCCGCGCTGCCCGACGCCATCCCGCCAAGGAAAATCAGCCCGAGTCGTTTCGTTCCCTCTTGCAACTCCGGGCTGCCGGACCAGCACACGCCGTCGAATCCAGCCTCCTTGATCGCACGCAGCTTTTGCTCCAGCGGCCATTCATTTTCTTTCGCTGGATGCCCCATGAGCGTCCAAAGGTTGGCGATGTGACGTAGAATGGGCCGGCTCATTCTGATTCTCCTTGGCGCCGGCTATTTCCCCTCTCTCCCCGCGAGGAACGAGTGGGGAGAGAGCCGGAGAGAGGGGTTTCGATCAAAGCCGCCTCCTCTCCCAGCCCCGCTCCTCCGCTTTGCGGAAGAGAGGGAGAAACAACGACTGTCGTGGACTTGTTCATGTTCGTTAATAAATGCCCACGCGCTCCCCAACCTGCTCCGCTTCGCGTTCATCCTTGAATTGGATGAGCATGTAAACACCTTTCCGCCCGATGGCGTCGAGCAGCGGCAGCACTTCGTGCGGCTCAACATTGACGACCTGCACGGATTTCCCGGCGGCGAGGATGCGGCGATATAAATCATGCCAGCGCTTGTTGCCGCCGGTTTCGATGCCGGCCTGCGGCGTCCATTCGATGGCGTCCAGCGATTCGATCGCCAGCAGCGAGTCGAGATGTTTCATCGCCTGCGTGCCGTCGAGATGATAGAGCGAGTAATCCAGCCACTCACATTGCGCAGAGAGCATGGGAACGACGAAACGCTGATACATCGCCGGCGAAAACATCGCCGAGGCATCGCATTGCAGCTTGGCGACCTTGCCCGGTCCCCAGAGGTAAAACGCGCCGAACGCCGAGCTGCCATCTTCCAGTTTGATCAAGTCGTAAATGCGTTGATAGGCGGTGAACCAGACTTCGTTGATTTCACGGATTTTTTGTTCCACCCATTCCGGTCGCTCCAGCATGTCCATGAGCAACGTCTGCGCGCCGCGCAATGACGAGAGCGAGTCCACATTTTCAATCAAGTCGGGACAGCCCACGAGATACCTGCCCCGCGAAAGCTCCACGCAGCGGCGGATGATGTCTTCGGTCGTGCGCCACCAGGGATGGTGGGGATCAAATTTCAGCGGCGGCAGTTTTTCCAGTTCAAGTTCCTGTTCGATGCAGGGATGAAACCAGACCGTGTCTTCGGCAAAACCGGGTTTCGAACCGAGAAAAAGCGCGAGTGAACCCGGACCGAGGTCGGTGGTCGCACTCGGCAACACGTCCAGCGGGAAAACCGAGCGCGAGAGCCGGTAATGATTCTCCATCGCTCGGAAGGTGGCGTTGCAGTAGCGCTCCTCTATCGTGGCGGGGCGAACCGGGACGGCGACGTTTTCATGGATGCTGCGCCCAACTTCCGGCGCACCCCACATGCCGATCAACAGCCCTTCATGATTCCACCAATCCACGAAGTGTTTCCGGGTCTGGTCCCAATTTGCCTTCCACATGGCGATTGCTGGCTTAAATCAAGTTTCAGTGCTGATTGAAAAATTTATGTGTTCCTTCCGTGGACATACCAGTGCATAAGGAGTGTCGCGGTTTTCTCTTGAAGCGATTGCGCGCCTGTGCGGGAGGCGGCAAGCCCGGTGAAATGTTCTTCGGCGGATTTGATGCGAATTCGCAATTCCTTCAGACCCCGGCCACAGTCCGCAGCCGATTTTGGAACTTCAATGTGTCCTCGAATCCCAAATTCGGCCAAGGCCGCGACCAAGGCGGCTTGCTCCGGGCTGGCATAGCGGACATGATGCGCCTCTTTGTTGCCTTTGAAAACGACGCCGTTGGGGTCAAACATATCACTCGCCCCAAGAGCCGTTGGATTGCCCTCTGGGATTTCGACTGCTTCGGCCTTTGGGTAGGCTGATTTGAGCCACTCGATAACAGCAGGCCCTCGTTCGCTTTCAGATAGCGATTGCCAAATGTTTCCAGCCAAATCCTGTGCATCGAACCGGCGCCCGTTGTTACCGGCCCGATTCTCCATCGCCTGAATATCCTGTGTGCGCTGGTAACGGTAATACTCGGTGGTGACGCGATACAGTTCATCCACCATTTTTTTGCGCTCCGATTTATTGGTGACGCCGATGAGTTCAAATACACAATCATCAAGTTCGCGTCTGTCCTCCTGACATAACTCTGTCGGGAGTTCAGCCTCTTTGAGTAGAATCTCCCGCATCGCTTCCTCGGTATGGCATTGGAGCAACGCCTCCTCAACCAGATGCGTCACGTCGCGCCGCATCATCTTCTTCAAAGCGTTGTCAAGGCGTTCAGCCAAATCGGCGGAAACACCGCGCGGGTCGGGGATTTCCAAAAGAACAGTATCTACCACCTCGGTCTTAAGCGTGCCTTCGGTGCCGGCATAACGGCCATAGAAACATTTAAAGAGTGCTACCAATGTGCAGTTAAGAATCGCTGTCAGCGCGATCCTCTCATAACGATTTCCAAGCTCTGGAACTACCGTGTATAAATTGCAATTGCATATCAAACCTTCAGGATTTGCCGGAACGATATGACGGTATTTTTGCGCTTTAGGCCAGAAAGCAACTCCTATTTCATCTTTGGTCACGTCATACCATAGTGGTCGTGAGACACACGATGATCGTAGCGGCACTGGAACAGCTTTGGATTTTTTTGAAGCGAATGTTTGCCTAGAACCCCAGCGGATATATTTGGCTGCATAGGAGTGTCCTAACGCAGCAAGTGGTTCGTTGACCCAAAGAACAACCCGGTCTAAATCGCTGGCGCGGATGACTGGCCGATCTACCTGCATCAGACTATGAACTTCTGGTTTGAGATATTTGGTTTCGATAGGGTGCAAGGTGTTGTCACCAGCGCGGACAACCCGAACCTTGCCGCTTTCGATTTCACTCCGCTTGCAGGAGGTCATCAGTCCCACATTGTTCCAGAGCAATCCTTCTTTAACCTTGTCCAAAACTTCCTCCGTCACATCGTGTGGCATGAAAAAATCATCGCAGCCACTCGTGATTCCACGTTTAACCTCGGCGATTTCACCCAGCCGCACGAGGCGGCTCTGGTAATCTTTAATCAACCGGAAATACAGGTCGGGCGCTCGAAGGAAGCGTCCCCATTTGCCCGCCACATAATCAGAGCCGATTCGATACATCGCCGCTGCTTCCTTGAGTGCCGAGCCGTTGTTGTCCCCGTCTTCCTGATCTTCGGAATCCGGTTCCACCATTTCTTCTGCCTTGAGTAATGTGCCGGCGCGCACACCTTCGTCCCACAATTCTTGCTGCTTGACCGGAATGATACGCATCTGGGCGTTGGAAAGCGGCGCATTGGTTTGAAGAATGATTTTGCGCAACGCTTCAGCGGCATTTTGACGGGCAGCTTCATCGCCGTGCGACCGGTCGCCCAAAATGTCTTTGACCGGCCTAAAAAGGCGGACGAATTTAACGACGTTGTCCATCCGGCTATTTCGGTCATCGCAGCGTTGCAAAATGGTGATGGAGGTCTTGACTCGCGCATCCTTGAACCAAGGCTCATCCAGGCTTTCAATCACCGCAATCAATTTGAAATCTTTCAAAATCCAACCTTGAAGAGCAAAACCATAATCAACGTCCAGCCAACTGGAAGAAGTCAGGAAGCCGAAATAACCACCCTCTTTCAACAAACTCGCTGCCACCGGCCAGAAGTAACAATGAAGATCGCTGCGGCCAGAAAGTTTCAGTCCCGGCCAAAGTTCTCTGCAAAGTTCCTGAAGATAATCCTTGGTGGTTTTCCGTCGGGCTTCGTAGGCTTCCTTGGTTTCGCCTTTCTGGCGTTTCAGTTCGCTTTCTTTTGGAATTCCTTCCTGTCGCACATAAGGCGGATTCCCAATCACCGCGTCCACATCCGGTAAGGGCACGGCAATCATATCTTTTTCCCCGTTTGCTTCGCGCAATCCGGGGACAACTGAAAACTTGTCGCGGTGATCTGGTATTTCAAAAAAGTTGGCGCGGGCGATGTAGGGATAATTTTCTTCGTCTTCAATGTGGCGTGAGGCGAGGTTCAAAGTGGCCAAATGCGCGGCGAACAATGCGATGTCGCAGCCGTAAATTTCGTGCAGCAATTCCTGATGGCTTTTCCCGGCATCTTGATGGCGTCGTCCACCACCCTTTTGTTCGGAGAGCCATGCTTTGCGATGGTAAGCGCGGACAAGAAAGCTGCCCGAACCACACGCAGGATCAATGACAATGTCTCCGGCCCGCCGGATGCAAAAGGCATTGATGATGTCGATGATGTCTTCGTTAGTATAAAACTGTCCGAACTTTTGTCTTTCTTCCGGTGAAATCAGTTTTTGAAAAATTCCGCCGATGATGTCGTATGGAATTTCACGAAAGTTGTATTGAGACAGATTCTTGAACAACCCCGTCCAACCTTCGCAGGCCATGTCGGAGGAAAAAATCAGCGCGCCGGCCCAATCATCGACTTGCGGATAAAAGATGGGTTCATAATCGCCTGTTTCAGCAACGGCGCGTTTGAACTGGTCACGAAAGTAATCGTAAATGCCGCGCTGTTCGTTGCGTCCGCGCCGGGGCATCTTCAAATGGTTAAGATCGTCAGGATACTTCGCCCGGATTGCTTCGTAAAAAATCGCCCGATTGGAAAAGATGTAGCAAAGCGTTCTGGCCGCGCGCTCCAAAGTATCGCTCCAGTTATTCGCATCGCCTGGATCAAACGTCCAATTCATCTCCTCCGCCATCCATGATTGCAATTTGTCGGAAAAAGCTGTGTCTGCTGCTGATGCTGCGATGAGGTAGTCACGAGTGCCGAACACCGGCCATTCCAAATGACTTTCCAGCGAGCGAATGAAAACATCGTCAGGCGGTATGCCCCATTCGACGACTTCGCCTTTCACGATGGCAGCCAACATTTCAAAAAGTTCTGGAAGAAACTTGTCGCGAATGTAAGCGTGAACATCGGGGCGTTTGCAGTCGCCGGGGGAATTGAGATTAAATCCCAAATCCCAATCTTTCAATCGCCGCTCAATTAATGGGACTTTCCACTTGCTGCGGTCAAAAAGGACAAAGGTGTTGACGTTCCAAGTAAAGAAATACGGAGCTTGAATATTGTCGGCCTTGTTGAAGGCATCCTGCATCAATGACGGGTCGAATGGACTGCGGCCCTCGGGAGTTCCAGGAAGTTTTACTTCGCCAGCGAGAATCGGAGTTTGGCTGCCTCTGCAAAAAATGCGCAGGTCGGAACGTTTGTTGTTTCCCGTTCCGTATTGTTCAATCTTGGCATGTGTAAATAACCAATCTGGATGCGAGGAAAATAAAGCGTCTGCCCAAGATTTGACATCTGCGCAGAAAGCGACTTCGTTTTCCCGCACTTCGTGCAATTTACTCATGCAGTCGGGAGAAAACTTTGTTTTTGCCGCTCGACATGGGGAGATTTTACAGAAGAACAGCGGCGCGGCAATTCAGATAGCAAAAAAAATGACCCACGTTGCCGAAGGCCGCTCGCGTGGGTTGAATTTGATTTATATGACCGGCGTTGTGGCCGGAGCTGGAGTCGGTAGCGTGGGCGGTTTGGTTAATCTACTAAAATCCAATGGCCGCGCCGCCGTCCACCGGCAATATCACGCCCGTTACAAATTTTGCCGCCTGGCTGCAAAGATAAACCGCCGCCCAGCCAATGTCATCCGGCTCGCCGAATTTATTCAGCGGTGTGCGGCCGAGAATTTTGGATTTGCGGGCCGGGTCACCACTCAAGGCCTGATTGAGCATGTCCGAAGCTATCCAGCCCGGCGCAATGGCGTTGACGCGCACGCCGTGCGCGCCCCACTCGTTCGCCAGGCAACGCACCATGCCGATGTAGGCCGATTTTGCGGCGGAATACGCGACGATTAGCGGGATGCCCATCAACGACGCCATGGAAGCGGTGAAGAGAACCGAGCCGGCCCGACGCGCCACCATGCGGCGGCCCGCCTCGCGCGTCAGCGCGAATGCGCCAAATACGTGCGTTTGAATCACCTTCGCAAATTCAGCGTCGGATGTTTTCGTCGCCGGTTTTTTCAAATGCACGCCGGCGTTGTTGACCAGAATGGTAATCGGACCGGCGAGTTTTTCGGCCCGGTCAACAATCGAGGACGCGGTTTCCAATTTCGTCACGTCACCGTTGAGCGCAAAGGCATTCCCGCCCAGGGCGGCGCTGGCTTTGTCCAGTTCTGCCCTGCGGCGGCCAACGAGCACAACGCGTGCGCCGGAGGCGACAAAACATTTCGCCATGCCCAAACCGAGTCCGGTTCCACCGCCCGTGATGAGCGCGGTTTCGCCTGCCAGGTCGAATGTGTTTTTGATTGCGATTTTTGTCATAGCTCCTTTGAGGTTACGAGGGAACACGCCCGCCAAGTTCGCGCCACGCGTCGCGGAAATCAACCAGCGTTTTCCATGAAGTTGAAATCGCGGTGTTGCAGCTTGAGGCAAAAACGAAGCGATGGCGATACGGACGCAGGCGCTCGAACAGGCTGCCGACATAATCGAACACGGCCTGGCGGCCCGGCAGACGTTGAATGTCCATCGCGCTGATGCCGCCGGTGATGATGAACCGGTCGCCCGTTTCAGCAAAGGCCTCGTCCAGTTCAACGTCGCCCAGCGGCGCGCTGGCGACGCCTTCCAAACCATCAACGCCGCAAGCAGCAATACGTTTCAAGTTTGCCTTCTGCCGGCCGCAGGCGTGAATGAAAAACGTGCTGCCGCGTTGGTGGCAGAGCGCCGAGGCTTTTTCGTAAAACGAGGCGCTGTAACTTTCCACATATTCCGGCGTGTGAAACGCACTGTCGAGGTTGTCCATCGCCATCATCGCCGGCACACCGGCCTCCGTCATCTGACGGACCAGATCAAGTTGCGCGGCCTCGTGAATTTCTAGAAGCGCTTTCGCCCAGTCCGGCTTATCAGTCAAGAGGTAGGTGGCATTCACCGCCCCAAGGGCCAGGTGCAGCAGCTTCAACGGACTGAACAACTCGCCGGCAACCGGCAGACCGTGTTCGCCGACACGCTCCACCCAATATTTCCAGCGTGCGGAATTGAAAACCCACCGTCGGTTTGTGACGAATTCCTCAAACACTGGGAGCTGCGTCTCGTAGTCATCCACCAGGAATTTTTCTTGAACGAGCGTGGATTCCGCCGCGACGTAACGTTGGCGCTCCATGAGTTTGCCCGACGACAACCGATAGGTGCGCTCAATCACCAGGTCGCCGTTGGGCTGCTCCACTTCAGTTTGCACGCACTCACCAGCGTTGAACAGCTCGGCAGACAAACCGCCGAACCAGCAACGCCGCTGGTCGCAGTAAACGTTCCGGCTGAACACGTCCAACTCCAGCGCGCGGAGCATGTCGAGATGGTTCTGGCAACCGGCCAGTTCCGTCGGTAATCGCCCGTGGTAAAGGTGGTGAAAAAACCATTGCCAGTAATTCGGAGCATAGACCACCCGGCCGGGGTCTTCGCGATGCAGAATTGCTTCAAGGCTTTGGCGCGGGTTCATGCGGCTTTCAAGCGCGACAACCTTCAGAAAGCGACGGCGTGTTTTGATGTTTATACATGATGAAATATTCGCGATGTCCGAGACCCTCGGACTTGCTCACCCCGCCCGCGGCAACGCGGACCACCAAATCCGCCAATTCGCGACCGGCTTGCGGCAAGGTTAATTGACCGGCCAGCACGCGGCCAGCATCGAAATCCATGTCGTCCGTCATTGTGCGGAACGTCGCGCTGTTGCCGGTGATTTTGACGAGCGGTGCGATGGGAGCGCCGATGACACTGCCGCGCCCGGTCACGAAAAGGATGATTTGCGAACCGGTGCTGATCAAATCCATGATGCCCTCAGTGTCGTTCGGATTCGTGTAGCCGAACTGCATGAAATGCTCGTCCGGCACGCTGTCGAGAATCCACAAGCCCGGCCCGCGCGGCGCTTCGGCCACGCGGATGACGCCTTGAATCGGTCGCGTGCCGGATTTTGCGAATGCCCCGAGGCTTTTTTCCTCAATCGTTGTGAGGCCGCCCGCGAAATTTCCCGGCGAGACCGACCATTGCCGGACAGCGCGACAATAACGCTCGGCTTTGTCGTAGGCGGCGGCGAGTTGTTGTTTCGCTTCCGCGTTTGCAGCGCGAGCGAGCATGTGTTCACGCAAACCGATCATCTCCACCGTCTCTTCAAAAATCGCCCGTCCGCCCGCGTCCACGAGCAAATCGAAAAACGCACCGACGGCTGGATTTCCCGCGAGACCGGACGTGCCGTCCGAGCCGCCGCATTCACAGCCGATCGTCAAATCGGCGAGCGACATTGGAACACGCGGAGTTTCCTCGCGAATTTGCGCGCGAAGAAGGGCAACAATTTCTTTTCCCTTCACGACGGATGCCCTCGTTCCGCCGCTTTCCTGGATGAAAAACCATTCGGCGGACCGGCCCGAAGCGCGAACCGCGTCGGCAATTTTCTCGGGCTGTGTGTATTCGCAGCCCAAACCGACGGAGAGAACCGCGCCGACATTCGGATGCCGCGCGAGCGCGAGCATGAGCCGGATGGCATAGGCGTTGTCGTAGCAACCCGGAAAGCCAATGACGTGCGTGTCTTCTTCGCCGTTGGCGATGGCGTAGGAAACGTGTTGCGCGCATTCGACGGTGTAAACGATGAGCACAAGATTGCGGACGCCTTTGCGACCGTCGGGGCGCAGAAAGCCGGACCATGATTTTTTGAAAAGCACGTCAGACATAAGCTGAAGCGGTGTCCGTCGGCGCGCCGGAGTGAAGGTCAAGCGTGCCGGAACGGTCATCAAGATCGCTGGCGAGATTGTGCAGGTGAACCCACGCGCCTCGTGGGATGGATTTCGTCGCGTGGCCGATGCGGACGCCAAATTTCACAACAGCCTCGTTTACCGCGATATCACGCAATGCAATCTTGTGCCCGCGTGAAATCTTTTCCAGTGTGACGATTTCTCCTCGGGCCGCGCCGATGAGGTCAATCGCGCCGACTGGCGCATCGTCAATCATGGTGGCGACGTTGTCCTGAGGTTGGATTTGAAAGCAATGCGGCTTCACAAAATTCCGTATTTCTTGAAAGCGTCGGTGCTGCTCATGCCCGCTTCGATTTCCTTGCGAACGAGTTTTTCGCCGCGCGCCTTGGCGAGGGCACGTTCAATGACTTCAACTTCGACTTTCTTCGGCACGATGACCACGCCGTCGAGGTCACCGAAAACCAAATCACCGGGTTGCACCGCGACCTGGCCGACCTCAATTTGGCAACGGTAATCCACAACTTGCGTTCGCACCGCCGAATCTTGCGCGAAACGTCCGCGTGAAAATACCGGCCAGTTTTGTTCGAGAACATTCGGCGTATCGCGATGAAATCCATTGATGACCGCGCCGGCCGCGCCGCGCTTTTTCGCGGTGGCGGTAAGGATTTCGCCCCAGTAGGCGCAGCGCATTTCGCCTCCGCTGGCGAGGTAGATTTCGCCGGGCTGAAGCTGGTCCAGCGCTTCAGTCAGCAAGCCGAACGGTTTTTTCTGTTTGCCGAAGACATCAATCATCACCACAGGCATCGCGCGACTGGCGAGTTTCATTTCCTCGCGCAAGGGCTGGATGGCTTGTGGCAAGAATTGGTGTGTGTAACCGAGGTCGTCGAGGATGTCACCTACGACCGGCGTGTAAAGTTCGCGCGTGAAAAGCGCGAATAGTTCAGCGTCAGATTTCCATTCGGCCATAAATTTATTTCAGCGGCACGGAGTTGGTCGCGGCTCTGCCCCAATCCTTGTAGGCCTGCGCCACGTCGTGGCCAGTGGCGGAGAGATAATTGTTTATCTTGCCCTTGAATTTTTTGAACACGGCGTCCTTCTCCTTGGAACTGCCGCAATCCATCGCCTCCTCGCGCGCGGCCTTGAGCAATTCCAAAATCTTTGCCTTGTCCGCGTCGGTAAGGCGGGGGACGATTTCAAGGTAGGCGTCATAAGTCACTTTCACCTTGCCATAAGTCATCTTGTCCTTCACCTGCTCCACCTGCGCCGGCGTCAAAGATTCTGAAAGTGCTGAAATGAACCGATCGTGCAACGTCTTCAGCGACGCTTGAATTTGCGCGACCACATTCGTGTCTTTGGCCGCCTGCTTCAACGTGTCATCGTTCGCGTCGTGCCACGCGCGCAACGAACGATACTGCGCGATGACCGCATCGTGGACTTTTGCAGCCCGGTTCGTGTCACTCAACGCCAGAACTTCCAAAATATCGGCAGTGCGTTTTTCAATGGCCTGCGTGTAATTGGCCTCGGCTTGTTCGGGCGCCAGATTGGATTCAGTCGCCGCCGGCTTTTCCTTTGCGGCAAAAGCAGACACGGTCAGCAGTGCGGCTGCGATGACGAGCAGTGTTTTTTTCATGGCTTGTGGTTATGATTTAGCAAATTTTCATTCGTTTGACGACTTGTTTTGCAGCGGACCCACCAGCATCTCACGCGGCACCTGGATGGCCGTCCCGTGCTTGTGGCCTTCGGGAAATGAAACTTTCTCCGTGATGTTGGTGAACGTCTCGAAATCGCGCGTTTTCACCGCGCCGTAAATTTTCTGGCGATAGGCGTCGAAGTATATCACCCAGTCGTCACCGATTTTCAACGCGCACGGCCCTTCTGTGAATTGTTCCGTAAATGGTTCGGAAACCTTTTCCCACGGACCAAGCGGCGATTTTGCGAAGGCAACGCGCAGGTTCAGGTTCGGACGCGAATTATCCTTGCAAAGCAAAACGTAACGGCTGCCGTCCTTCAAAATGAACGGGTCAATCACGCTGAAGCCCGGTTCGAAAAACAATTTCGCCGGCGCGAAATTCGTGAAATCGCGTGTCGTTGTGAAATATAGGCGGTGGTTGTTGTCGTGCTTTTCCAGCTTGTCCGGGAAGCGTCCGGGAATTGTTGAAGCCCAGACGATGATGAATTGGTCATTATTCTCATCGTAAAGAAGTTCCGGCGCCCCGACATTCACGTTCGTCGGCTCGTTGGTCATCACCGGAACAAATTTCTGATCCGACCAGTGGATCAAATCCTTGGAACTTGCGCAGCCGAAGCCCTGGTCACCGTGCCAGCCTGCTGTCCAGACCAGATGAAAGATTCCGTCCGGCCCACGCAACAAACTCGGATCGCGGAATTGCTTGCTCGTTCCCACATTCGCTTCCAGAAAAGTGCCCGGCACGTTCGTCCAATGATAACCGTCAAAGCTGTAAAGGAACCGGAGGAATTTCTGGTCGGCATCGCGGAATGAAGTGAAAAGATAAACGGGATTTTGAGGCGTCGTCGGAGCATCTGATTCAGCCGCCTATGAGATGGAAAACCAAAATGCCACCACAAGTGATACCAACGCCGACAACAACGGACTGGATGGACGGATTTGCATAGGCATCTTCAATCTAAAATGTTGCTGGCGAAAGCATAACCTGAAAACTGCCGGTTTCTTGTTCACAATATTATTCGCGGTTAGTTTCTGGGCAGCCAGACGGACATTTCCGACGGTCCCCGATTCTGCCAGACCGAATACGGAATGAACCGCGCGTTGAATGGTTTGAGGTCATCCGGCTGAAACTCGCGGTATAATCTGCCACTCCAGTTTTTGCTTTGCCGCGCCAGCGCCTTGCCTTCGAGGACCACCACGCCGTCGAGCAGCCGCCGATCGTAACGCACGACCAGATTGATATCCGATGGAATCACCACGTCCGATAATTTCACTCCCGGCGGCAAGTCCGGTGATTCAAGGCAATAAACTACCGATCCGCGCTGGATTGCAACTTGGTTCAAATCCTCCTCGACCAGCGGATTCGCTTCCATCACTCGCACTGGCATCGGCAGATTCAAATCCACAAAATCGCCAGGCTTCCACGTCCGGCGCACTTCAAAATAACTTCTCGGCTGCGGCGAAAAGTCGGCGGGCAAATCGTTGATTCTCACACTCGCGTCGTTTACCCAACCTGGAATCCGCAGCTTGAGCGCGAATTCTTTTTCTCCGCATGCTTCAATGTTAATGCGCACTCGGCCATTCCACGGATAATCCGTTTCCTGCGAGAGCTTGATTTTTTCACCGTTTGGCAATTTTGTTTCCATTGCGCTGCCGCCGTAAAGGTTCACCCAAATTGCAGAGTCAGTTTTTGCGTAAGCGTAATTAGCAGATTCGGCAATCGTGCGAACCAGATTCGGCGGACAACAGAACGAACTCACAAACGGCACGCGCGTCCGCGGCCAGCGGAGCTCTGTCGGCATCGGATCGGTCACCCGCAACGGGTTGGTGTAGAAATAGTTTGTGCCGTCGAGCGCGCCGCCGGAAAGAACGCTGTTGTAAAGCGCGAGTTCCACCACGTCCATGAACTTCGCATCGGCGGTCGCCAGAAACATCCGCCAGTTCCACATGACATTGCCGATGTTCGCGCACGTCTCGCTATAGGCCGTCGTGTTGGGCAGTTGATAATTGCGTCCGTAAGCCTGGTGCACGCGCGTGATGGTTTTTTGATATTTTGCGCCGTCCGGCGACGCTCCGTCGTAAAGCGCGCCGCAGCCGCCGGTGATATACATTTTTTTTGTGACGACATTCGTCCAGATTTCCGCGAGCGGTTTCCAGAGGTTTGCATCGCCGGTTTCCAGAAACAAATCCGCCGCGCCGGCATAAAGATAATTGGCACGGACGGCGTGGCCCTCCGCCTCGTCCTGTTGCGTGAACGGAACGCGGTCCTGGTTGTCATCAGTGCCTTCCTTTACGAGGCTGCGCATCGCAAGGAGGTTATTCGCCAGTTCGAGGTAACGCGATTCGTGCGTAGTGCGATACAATTCCACGATGCCCATGTAATGCGATGGACAGATGGCATTGCGCGCGAGTCCGGGCGTCGGATTTTTGAATTCGTCACAAAGGAAATCCGCCGCTTTGCGTGCGACGACGAGGAAGTTCGTTTTTCCCGTCGCGCGATAATGCACGCACGCCGCCGTCATCAGGTGGCCGAAGTTATACATTTCAAAATTGTTCGGGTCGGAAAACGGCATGACGTTCGTATTACCCGCACGTCGATGAAGTTGCACCCAGGTGTCAAGGTAGCCGTTCGTCTCCTGAGCCTGTGCGATCACGCCGATGACTTCATCGAGTTTGTTGTTTATCCGGCTGTTGTTTGTCACCGCCAAGGTCGCCGCAGCGCCTTCGAGAAATTTGTATAAATCGCCGTCGTTGAACGACGCGCCGTGCGATTTGCCCTCAACGAGGCCGGCGAGAATTTCAAAATTATAATAAAACTGGCTGTAATTCGTGCCCTGCATCAGCCGCGCCATGCTCGGAACCATTTGCGTCCGGCAAAGCTCGAACCGTTCCGCCCAAAAACCATGAGTCCATTGCGCTTCGCCCAAACCAACCGTCTGGACTTTAGCGAATGGGCTGGAAGTCGTGTCAACGACGCCCGCATCGGTTGCGAAGGCACTCAACGTGAAGCACAACAGAAAACAAATCGAATACCAAATGACGAATGATGAACAAGGCTGACAAAATGCGGTGTTTTTCTGCAACTTCAATGTTTCGTCATTCGTCATTTGGATTTCGTCATTTCAATTTCACCAACTGCGGCACGGCACCGAGAATCACAAAGCTGCCTTTGCCGATGAGTTCCAGTTTTTGTTTTCCGGCGTCGAAGCGAAACGCGTGAATATTCACATTCGGGCAGCTGGAAATCGTCGCGGCTTTTTCCAGAAACGTGTCCACGCCGCCGCGTTCATCGGCCTGCGCGGCGAATTCCAGCCTCGGCACTTGCAGCCACGCTTTTTGGTTGCTGTCGAAATAGCCGACCAAAACGTAAACCGGCTCGCTCGCTTCAAATTCAATCGGCGGAAAACCGTCTTTGGCCACGGTGTGAGAAAAACGGATTCCCGTCAGTCCTTTCAATTGCGACGCGAGACCTTGAATGGCGTAGTCCCGGTCAGTAAACACTTTTGCACCGACCTCAACTTTGTAAGTCTCCGCGTTCGTTGAAATCAATGTGAACAGCCCCGCCGGCCACGGCTTGATTTTCGATTCCTCAACTGGCGGGATTGAATTGGTGTTTTGTTTCAGCTGCGCGACCTTCGCCTGAAAATCTCCCAATTCCTTTTTGTAAAGCGGCACGAGTTGCGACCAGAGATAGTTCGTTCCCTGGCCGTCGATGCCGCCGCTGACAGGAATTTTTCGCTGCGACGTTTGCATGGAGTTGGCGTAGTGGTAAGTCGTCTCCGTCAGCGCAACGAGCTTCTGGTAATCGGCAAAACTTTCGGCCAGGAATTTTTCCGCCGCCTCCATGTCCGCGATGTCGTGGCTGTAGTCGTAGCGCAAAACCAGCTCCGCCGCCTTCACTTTGGCTGAGTAATTTTCCGCCATCGCCTGAATGCAGCGGGCGTCGTTGCGCAAACGCTCAAACTCGTCGCGGTTTTTGGCCACCAGCGGCTCCGCTGCGTAGGCGGCGGCGACCGCGTTGCTCGATTCCGCCAGAACTTCCGCGATGATCGAATCCGGCGTTTCACCGACGTGCGGCTCATGGTTCCACTCGTTTTTCACATACACGTCCAGTCGCTCACCTTCCGGCGATTGCGATCCCCACAAATCCGGTAACACGTTGTATTTCTTCGGGTTCACCAATTCGTCCAAAGTCATGCCGAGCGAGAGCGTCTGGCGGTTGCCTTCCGTGATGCCGAACCGCCGGATCAGGCGCGGCGCGACTTCGCCGGCGTTGTTGTAAGCTTCATAAATTTTTCCCGCCGCGTTCGTGTTGCCGTAAAAATCCGCGAGCCGCGAAATCCAGTAGGCGTGATCTTCGTTTTCCGGCATGTCGGGATTCCACGAATAACGCGACCACGCCTCGAACCAGATCCAGTCGCGTTGCCATTGCAGCAGCGGCGACTCGGCGATGTCCGGCGAATACGGCCAGTTCCAATACGACAGCGGATACAAATGAATGCCCGTCGCGCCCAGCCGGTCGCGCGACGCGAGCACGGATTTGCGGATGAATTCCGTGTCGCCGTAACGGAACGGTTCGAGGTTGGAGAGGATGTGGATGTTGACGAGGTGCGCGCCGAGCTTGGCCATCGCCAGGTGCGTGGCCTGGTCTTTTCCGCGCGGCTCCCATGTGGTCAGCGATTCGCCGTTGTATTTCGACTCGGTGAACAGGTTGGAATAAACCTGATACGCGGCGGGCATGATCGCATACGGGTCCATCGCATGCGTGCGGATGACGACCGGCGGTTCTTCCTTCAAATTCGCCGCGCGCATCCCGTCCAGCACGCCGGGCAAAATTACGTTCGTGCACCATTCCAGTTGATTCGGCGTGTCGCGCAACGCCTCGCCGAGACAGACCATCAGGCCGACGTTCGGATATTGCTTCACAAATTCCGCAATGGATTTGCGCGTGTAATCTTCCGTGAGCGGTGTCGGCGCGGAAAACTGCGTGGAAATTCCGTTCTTCTCGGCGAACGGTTTCGAGACGATGATGTTGTAAAACATCTGCACCAGCCAGATGCCGCGCTTGTCGCACTCTTGCGCCAACCAGCGGAATTGCTCCTGATTTTTTTGGAACACGGCGTCCGGCACCTCGACGGCGTAGGGATAATCCTTCAGCCGCACGAGCGACGCGAACGGATGGCCGCTCCAGAGATACAGCGTGTTCATGCGGTTCGCGGCGAGGAAATCCAGATACTCCGTCCACAACTTTTTGTCGTAAAACCACGGGAACAACTCCGGCGTGTAGGGATATTCATAAACTTTTCTACCCGGCAAAATGAACGTCTTCTGCATCCCGATGCACGTGCCGCGCAGTTTCATCGCCGGCGCGTCGTGAAAATTTGAAATTCCCGTCGTCGGCAATTCCCCGGCAGCACGAATCCGTTTGGCCAATTCCAAACAACCGTAAAGCGCGCCGGAATCGTCGCCGGATCTGACAGCCACATCAGTGTTGCCCATCACGTCCAATCGGAAACCTTCGCGGCCAATTGACGAATCATGCGGCGTCTCCAAATGAATTTTGCGACCGGAAACCCTTTTTGCATCAACAATCGCCGCATCTACTTTGACCGTCTTCAACGCCTCGACCAATTTCTCCGCGCCAAACTCCACGCGCGGCGCGGCGTTTGTCGGAATTACAATCGAGATTGTTTCCGCCTTCAGCCAGCTGCAAACGAAGATGATAAAAGCAGTGAGAACGAATTTTAAAAACGAAAATTTCATTTTAATCATTCACCCGTTTGATGCGAATCACCATGTAAGGTTTGCCGGGCAATTCGATGGAGCGGCCGTCTTTGTCGCCAAAGAAATAGTCATCCTTTTTCTTCAACGTGAAAATGCCTTTGACCGGCGTCACGGTCATATTCCAGGTGTCGAGAATTTCCGCAGTGAATTTCATGCCGTTCGCCGACTGGACTTTGGCCAGCGGCGGTTTAGGCAAAAGGAATTCCCACGATTGGGGCGTCTGTTTGCCGAAGTAAATCAAATAGTATTGTCCGGGCTGGCCGCCGTATTCGGGATGCTGCCATTTGTCAATCGGCTCGATGCCTTCCGGCGGCGCGTCGTCGAGAACTTTTTTCAAAAACGCGAGTCGCGGCGGGCTTTGGCCTTTGAGCACGCCGCCTTTCGACCACCAAAGGATTTGGTCATCGCTTTTGTAAGTTTCACCGTGCCCGCAGTAAGTGCCCGCAACGGTGGCGTTCCAAAACCGGAACACGAGTTCCTCGCCGGACAGTTGTCCCCAGCGGCTCTCGATATTGCCTTCGTATTTCACTTCGTCATAAACGACGGGCTTGCGATAAACCTCGCGGTAAAGTTCGGCGCGTCCGGGGTCTTCCACCGCCGAGCCGTTCTGGATGCTCGCATGCGTGATCCATGGCAGCGTGTCGTTGAATATTTTCGAGCCGTTGTGGATGGAAAGCAGGTGATGATACGGGTCGTTCGCGGAAATGATTTCGCCGAAGCGCACAAAATCCGATTCCTTTTTCTCCCTCATGAAATCCCACTCATTCGCCAGCGACCACCAGACATTACGATATGCCGCAAGGCGCGCGACGATGTAGCGCAAATAACGGTCGTCCGCATCCGCCGGCATCCGGTCAAAGCCCCAATGTCCGCCGTCGTAGGGATGAAACAAAATGATGTCCGCCTCGATGCCGAGTTTTTGCAGATCGGCGATGCGCCGCTCGATGTGCTGAAAATATGCCGGATTGAACCGCGCAAAATCCCAGTTCGTCAACGGCGCGCCTTCAAACGGATAAATCGCCGGCTCGTTGGTGTTCCACTGGTAGCGCTTGGGAAAAATGCAGAAGCGGATTTTGTTGAACGGCGAGGTCGAGAGTGTCTTCAACGTTTCTTCCTGCAACGATTCGGGCTGAAGTTCCCAGAAATAGCACGTCGTGCCGAGTTCTCTGTATGGCGCACCATCGGCGTAAGCAAAATGATAACTATTCGCGACCTGAACCGGGCCGTGATTTTGCGGCGACGGTTTTGTGGCGGTGAATTCGCCAGCCTTGCCGTTGAGTTCCGCGCTGGAACTTTCGGTGACGTAGTGCCATTCACCCTGCGTTTCCGGCATGAAGCGCACGCGATAAATGCCGTCGCCGTCGTAAAAAGCGCTTGCTTCAACCGCCGAATCGCCCTGCGTAAAGCGTGCGGACAATCTCACGTCGAGAAATGGATTGCCGTTCGTCGGGCCATTAAACGCGATTTCGAAAATGCCCCATTGTTCGACAGTTTGTTCTGCTCCAAACGCGGCTTGTGCTGCCACAAGCAGGAACAAGGAGACAGCGCCGGCAACACTTGTGCGTAGGACAGCCGTCGCGGTTGTCTCTAACTTCAGTAAAATGGAGACAGGCGCGACGCCTGTCCTACCCGAAGTCATTTCAGTTCGTGTCGTTTCGTGTGTTTCGTGGTTCGTCATTTTTGGAAAATGGATTTCAAATACGCCGTGTTCGCGCCGAAGTTGCCCTTTACGTTTCGCGAGTCACCCGCCTTGCGCGACCGTTCAATCACGAGCCAGCCGCTCCAGCCCATTTCGTCGAGCGCTTGCTTCACCTTTGTCATGTCAATTTTCGGATCGTCCTGTAGCCACACGCCGTCCTGATCCGTGCAATGAATCTGGCAGATGCGGTCCTTGCCCAGCGTGCGAAGTTCGGCAATCAAATCGTATCCGTTTTGCAGCGGGTTGGAAAAGTTGTAATAAATCTTGATGGCGGGCGAACCAACTTCATCCAGCAATTTCACCTGCTCCGCCGCCGGAAGTTCCGTCTCCACGCCGATAATGACACCGGCTTTTTCAGCCTGCTTGCCGACGATTTTCAACCGTTCAACCACATTTGAGCGCAACTCCGGGTGCTTGACCAAATCGCTGCGCACGCCGAGCGGCAGGAACGCGATTTTCACGTTCATAGCCTTCATCGTGTCAATGCAATCCTGCGCCATGCGCGGCACGGTGGGCCGCCCGGCAAATGATTGCGCGTAAAAACCCGACATGGCCAGCGACGGAATTTCGAGACCAAGCTCGCGCGCCTTGTCGAGAAATTGCTGGCGCACTTCAGCATTAGTCGTGATCACGCTCTCAAACGTCTCGTTCGTGCCCAGCGAACCCATGTCCACCTCCACACCATCCGCGCCGATGTCCTTCGTGAGTTGAAACGCGCCGAGTTTTTGGCGTTTGAGGATCATCCAGTCGCACACGGCGATTTTGTAGCGGTGCGCGTCGGCTGAAGCTGCAACAGAGTTTGTCGTGTCCGCCGCAACTGAACTCTGCAGCCAACCCGGACTTGCGATGGCAGCCACTGCTACGCAGATGAAAATGATTTTGAAATTCATATTCGTTCAATTTCGCGTCAGCCAAATGATGCCGCCCGGCAATGTTACTTTGCCACCGGCTTGAACAATTTGGGAGCCGGGCGTCACTTTGCCGGTGCGCGAATCAATCGCGTTCAAACGAAACGCGCAGGATTCGCTGGAAAAATCCAGTTCCGTGCTGCTGTTTCCGTAAACTAAAATTTGTTTTCCCGGTCGGCGCAATGCCCAAATTCTTTTCGCGTTGTCCGCCAGCCATGGTTGCATTTGCGGGATCGCCGCTAATAGCTTCGCATCCGTCGTGGACGGCAGATTCGGCATCGAGCCTCCCGCGCATAAAAACGCCCAGGCACCGTCAAAGTTCACATCCTCCCCGCAAGCGATCACCGCCTTGTCGGAATATTTCTGCCGGTATTCTGCCGTCATCGCCGCGAGATTTTCATCGTTTGGCGCGCCGCCCTTCCATTGCCGCTCGAATTGGCGCGGCGAAAGGTTTTGCCCGCCTCTCGGCGCGAACAATCCCTTGTCTGTCTGCCACCAGTAGCGGAAGCAAATCACGTCCACGACCGCGGCGCGCTTTGCGTCGGCGAGAATCGCATCCTGCACGTCCTTTGTCGCCGCCAGCGCGACCAGCGGATGCCTTTGGGTGTCGCGTTCCCAACCGCCAATCGTGTCCAGCCAAAACTGCCCGAACGCCAGCGGGCCGGTGAATTCCGCGCTGGTGAACTGGATGAGATTGGCGTCGTTGGTGAAATTGTTCAGGTTCTGCCGGATGAAATTCTCGTGCAGTTTGCGGCGAATTGGATTCAAGACGTCGTAAAATTGTTCCGCCATGAAAATCCGCTTGTCGCCCGCGAACGGCGGCGGTTCGGGAAAGCCGGTGTCGTTGATATTGTTCGCCGTTCGCCACGGACAATCCGCCCAATGTGCACCGGCTTCGAGGATGTTGTGCTGGAAATAATTTTCGTTGAACAGCACCAGTCCACGCTCGTCGCAGATGTCGGCGAACTGCTTCAGCCGCGACCAATACCACGGATTGAATTTCGTGAGATCATATTTGCTCAAGCCGTCCCAAGCCGTGCCCTGGCCACTGCGCGCAAACGGCTGTTCGTAAAACGGCGCCCAAACATCGCCGTCAATCCGGCGCACGCGCTCGTGGTCCTCGCGACGGCGGTCATACCAAAGTCCGTAGTGGTGATCGAGCGCGACTTGGTCTTGGGAAATTATGCCGTCGGCGATTTCATTCAAATCATCAGTGAAACCGGGGCCGATTCGTCCCGGCGCGAAGCGGGTTAAATTCACGCCGTAATTCGGGGCTTCGCTCGGGCGCATGTTGCCGCGCCACCAGTTGATCCCTTCAACGCCGCCGATCAGCAATTTGCCGTCGCAGACCAGCCAGCCGTTCGTGACTGTAATTTTTAATTTTGAATTTTTAATTTTGAATTCCGGACCAGGAATTTCATCAATGCTTTTGGCGTCTCTCAATTCAATTGAAATCGGATCTCGCATGGCGGCAGCCGCAATGTAATCCGAAAGTTGCGGTGCGGGCTTGCGCGAATCGGCAATCAATTTCGCAGCCTGTTCCAACGTGGGATTGCTGGATTCATCGAGCGAGCGCGGCATCAATTTAATTTTTGCCGCCGCGCCAGCGCCGAACCGGTCGGCTATCTGCGCCACGAACAAACTAACCGGACGGACAGAAGAATTTGCCTCGCGCCAGATACCATTGCCTTCAAATTCGCCCCAGCAACCGAACGCCCAGTTCTGCGCCGTCGGCGGATTTTCGCAGGATATTCTCGACGCGTCGCACTGCCATAAAACCGAATTTGCCGACGCCCAGCCCGCGCCCTCGCCATTGCTGCCGCGATTCATCAGGCTTAAACCGCCACCGTCAATACGCACGTTGTCAAAAAGAGTTCCGCTGGCCCAGCTTTCAATCGCGCCGCTGTCACCGCTGGGCAGCGTCGCCTCGCATTGCACAAAGGCATTCGGCCCCGCGGCACAGTGGCCGACGGAAAAATCATGACGACCATGCTCTGCCCAGCAGCGCAGAAACAATGTCTGTTGCCCCATCGTGAAAAACGTGTTGCGCCGCCAGCCACCGACTTCCGAAACGGGCGTGAGCGAAATACAATCCTCGACCGTAACGCGTTTGCAACTTTCGTAAACCGCCACCGCCGAACCGGCAAAGTGTTCAAACGTTACTTGGCGCACCCAAGTGTTGGCCGCGCATACCATTGTGATTGCGAACCATGAATGGTTTTCGTCCTTTAAATTGCTTGCGTCGAAGGTGGATTCGAGACGCAGGTTTTCGACGCCGGTATTTTCAATTCGTCCCGGCCACAAATACGCTTCGATTCGCCCACCGCCAAAATTGGTTTCAATCGCTGTCGTGATGGGCGCGTCAATCGTCACGAGATTGCCGTCAGTTTTTTGGATAACACGATCCCAAACCAGATCATAGCCACCCGGATGCCAAACCAACCTCCAATCGCCGATGCCTCCGCCAAATTCCGTCATGCCGAGCGCATCAATCCATTCTTTCGCGCTCGGACGAATAATCTGAATCGTATCGCCGGTTTTCAAACCACTGGCGTTTTTCAAATGAAAACTTGCCGCACCGACGGGAACGTAATCATCCGTGATTTGCCAGTTTGAATTGGAGCTGCTTGAAGGATCGTTTTGACCGGTGATGCGGATGAGCGGGCGACGATCAACTCCCGCCGCAACAAGAATCGTTCCGTCTTCGCCCATGCCTTGCCCGCGTAACACAATGCCGGAGTTGGTGATTTGCAACCCACCAAATACTTCATGCCGTCCTTTTAGCAATAAAACCGAGCCGCGAATGCCGTTGGTGTCGGCAGGCAGACTAGCAACGTAATCAATCGCCATTTGAATTCGCGCCGCTTCGTCGCCGGCGACGGGCGAAACGACAACGCGAACCGGCGCATCGGGAATCGGCCTGTCCCCGCCGGCGTAACCGCAGTTCGAAAAATCAGGGACGCGGTTGCCGTGATCATCCGCGTCATAAACCAACTTGCCATCGGTGCCGAGGGAAACAATCGGCGACAGTTTTTTCGGGGCAGCGCCGAGTGCCAGCGCAGTTCCGAGAAAAACAAATATGAGGATTCTTTTCACAGGAGTTTCCCGGCCAGTTTCTCCAATTTGTCCGCGTGCGCAATTTCTTTTCCGTCGGCCAGCACGATCAAGCCTTTGCCGTGATGGTAGCGTGAACCGTCTTTGTCCCAAAGAATTGTCAGCGTGTGACCGTGATAATCCACGCCGTCGAGACAGAACCAATTCCAAGTTTCATCCGGCAACAACGGCCAAACTTCAACGGTGTCGTCTGCGCGCGGCACCAAACCGGCAACACCGGTGATGAGCAAATCGGCAAAGGTTGAGTGATTGTAATAACGGCTGCGGCCATCCTTACCATTGATCCACTGACCGGTCGTTTCGTCGAGATACTCGCCAATGTAAGGCTTGCCGTCGGCATGCTGGCTGTGAACGTAGGTGAGAAAGGCGTCGAAGTAATCGCTCCTGGTGACGACGGACGATTTGTAATCGCGCAGAACATTCGCGAGCGCGTCAAGCGTCTGCGACGTGGCGAACGGCCAGACTGCCCCATCCCATTCGCAATGACCGTAGCCGTGCGTGCGGAATTGCGGATGCCGTCGCTCGGCGGTGGTGATGCCAAAGGGCGCGAAAAAGCCTTGCGAGTCAGTTAGTTGCGTCCAAGCTGCCTCGTATTTCGTTTCGTCGTCCGGCAACTCGAAATACCAGGGGATGAAACCGATTTCCTCGCGTGCGTTGGAAAATTTCCAATCATCTTGCAACACTTCAAAAAATCCGGCGGCGGGATACCACAATTGTTCCTGCACAAGTTTTTTCAAAAATGCCGCCTTCGCGTCGAATTCATCGGCGGTCTTTTTGTTACCGGCCAGCCACGCGATGGCCGCGATGGCGCGGGCGTTGCCGAACATGTAGCTGTTGATGGTTGGGCGGAGGTTTTTGTTCGTGCGCGAGCCACTGATGGACTCCTCCATCGCGTCGCGGACGTCGTATTGCCAAAGCAGGCCGCTGGCGGTCAGGCGTTCTTGTTCCCATTGCCGGTAATCGCGCGTCAAATCGTCGAGCAGTGAAACGAGAAACCGCTTGTCACCGGTCACAAGGTAGCGCTGCCAGAGGGCGTCCTCCAGCCAACTGCTGTATTTGTGCAATTGCTGGCGGCTGTTTTCGTCGCGCAGCCAATAGCGGACGTAGTCATCGAGATAATTTTGATCGTGCAACCAGCGACCTTCCATCAAGTGATGGCCGAGCGCGCTGCTGACAGGCGCGGCACGGGTGAGAAATTCCGTGAAAACAAATCCATTCGTCGTTTGTTCCAGATGTTTGCGAAACGACCACCACCGGAAGTAATACATCTCTTCGACTTCACGGTCGGAACACTCGAAAAACGGAATTTCCTTTTGAAGCCAGCTCCACGAATCGGCGTTGGAAATGAAGTTGGTGACGTTTTCATCTTCCATCGCATTGAAATGCGCGACGCAATTTGAAAATGCGCCGGGATTCAAAATCGCAAAATCTGTAGCGCGGGAAGATTGAACCGCGAAACACGCGAAACACACGAAAGGAATACAGAAACGGACAAATTTGTGAGAAGAACCCACCTCACCCCGGCCCTCTTCCCCCGTCCGACGGGCGGAGAGGGAGAAACGTTCTCCGTCGCGAGCGCGATTTCGGCAGTTTGGCGGCAGGTCGTTCATTGGGTTTTCACAAATTTAACTTGGACAATTCTGCCTCGATTTCTTTCAGGCGCGTTTTCACCAGTTCGTGTTCTTCAGAACGGAAGCGATGAAACGGTTCCGCCATGAAATCGTTGCAAATGCCGAGGCAAGCCAGCGTGCATTTGATGCCTTTGATGATGGTGGAGGGATGTTTGCCGACGCGGTAAAGCGAACTGCCGACGCGCTGAATTTGTTTTTGCAATTGCTGCGCGCGAGCGACATCGCCGGCCTGAAAAGCCTTGCACAGGCTGACGTAAATTTTCGGAAACAGGTTTGCGCCGCCGCTCACGCCGCCGTGGCCGCCGAGTTGCAGCGCGTCAAACAATTTTCCCTCCGGGCCCATGAACAATGACCAGTCTGGACGCTGCTTCAAAAGCGACGCGGCGTTTTTGAAATAGTTCAAATCGCCGGAGCTGTCCTTGAGCCCGATGATGCGCGGGTGGTCCAGCGCGTGGCGCACAGTTTCGATTTCGTAGGAAACCTTCGTCAGCGGCGGCATATTGTAGAGAAAAAGCGGCAGCAGCAGTTTGGGGACGAGATGGTCAAGCCATTCCTGCAGTTCCGGCTGGCCTTCGGGCATATAGTAAGGTGGCGCGGCGACGACGGCGTCCGCGCCACAATTCGCCGCGTGACGCGCAAGATTGACCGACTCGGCAAACGCGGTGTCGGTAATGCCGACGAGAATCGGCACGCGGCGGTTCACCTGTTTGCAAACGCGCTCAACCAATTCGCGGCGCAGGCGGTAACTCAAGCTGGGGCCCTCGCCGGTGGTGCCGAGAATGAAAAGTCCGCTGACGCCGCCGGACAAAATGTGTTCGAGCAGTTTTTCCAGACCGGCAATATCGAGTTCGTCGCGGCCACGCAACGGCGTGACCATCGGCGGAACAATTCCTGTCAAAGGTGATTTCATGATTGCACAAAATTTGCCGTGCGCGGTTTTACCAGCAAAATCAGGCCTGCGCTCACCAATGCTACTGCCGCCGACACCGCGAACGCCACGGAAAATTTGATGCCGTGGTCGCGCATCCAGCCGAGCGCGACCGTCGCGCCCGCACCCACGCTGATGCTCACGAGGTTCATGAAACCGTAGCCGGTGGCGCGGTGTTCTGGCCGCGCGATTTGGCAGAGGATGGGCATGTTGTTGCAGTCGAAAAATCCCCAGCCGAAGCCGAACAAAATCATGAATGCAATCGCCGCGTCGAGACTCCACGCGTAACCAAGTCCGAGCAGCGCGGGCACGAGCAGCAGCACGCCGAGCGCGCTCGTGTAAATCCGTCCGCGCACGGTTTTGCTCATCCACCAGTCCGCCACCACGCCGCCGAACACCACGCCGATGAACGACGCTATTTGAATGTAACCTGTGGCCGACAGTCCCGCCGGGCCTTCCTGGAGGTGGAACGTGTCTGCAAGATAAGTCGGCAACCAGTTTTTTGTCACCCAGCCCGCGATGGCCGGCAACGTGAAATAGACAACAAGAATCCAAAATGCCGGTTGCGTCCAGAGCGCGCGGAAAGTTTCAGCAACGGTAACGGATTTTTTTGCAGAAGTGTTTTCATTTTCTTTTGGCGCATCACGCAATGCCAAAATCAAAACCATTGCGTAAATCACGCCCGCCGCGCCGAACCAGGTGAAACAATTCCGCCACGAACTGCTCTGCGCGATGTAGCCGCCGATGCCGCCGAGCGCAAGGCCGGCATAGATGCCGCTTTGATGGATGCCCACCGCCCTCGCCCGCGTGCCACCGGTATGAAAATCCGCGATGAGCGCCAGCGCCGCCGGGATGTAAAACGCTTCGCTGATGCCCATGAGCGCGCGGAAGCAAAGCATCTGCGAGTAAGTTTGCGCGTGACCGGTGAGCCACGTCACCGCCGACCAGACAAACAGGCTGCCGATGATCGTCCAACGGCGATTGAATTTGTCCGCGATGAATCCGCCCACCGGACTCAAGAACGCATAGACCCACATGAAGACTGCGATGAGCGTGCCGAAATCCTGATCATTCGCAATGCTCGGAATATCCGCGCGAATCGAGGCGCGGATGGTGGCAACCATCTGCCGATCCAGATAATTGAGCATCGCCACCGGCCAGAGCAATGCCACCACCGCCCACGCATAACCTGAAATGTTTTTGGTCAGGCCGTTCACCGCAAGGCATTCACGTTGCTCTGCGGATCGCTCCAGTCAATTTTCTTTGTCGGATCGAGGCCGTAGAGGAATTTTTCAATGACGGTATAGCCATCGCCCTGCAAATCTTTTTGCGCGAGTGAACCGTCTTTCACGTCGAGATGAAATTTTTTCTTCCACGAAAGTGGAATGCCGTCGGCGCACAAATTTTTGACAGGATCGCCTTTGTATTCTGGATAACCGCCGACTTGCGACACATCGGTGATGATGCCGTTGCCCGCCGTGCCGATATTATTCTTCGCCAGTCCTTTCATCGGCGGCGGTGTGATTTCCTTGCCTTCGCTCCAAACTTTTCCGGTCCTCGTTTCGTTAACAACGCGTTCGTCCGCCGAATCACGATGCGGCAAGGTCGCGCCGGCATTATCCAACACCGACTTGAACGCGTCCTGCGCACTTTGAATTGTCACCGGCGACATGGGGAATGGCTTGTCCACGCGGACTTGCGCGATGATTTTTTCATTTTGCGCCGCGTCGTCAATCAAGCCCTTGGCGATTTCGCCGCTCGCGTTTGGATCCGGCGCCTTGTTGAATTGCACGCCGCCATTCCAATTGTCCTTTGTCACCGCGTCGTTGCCTTCAACGATGTTGCCCGCCACGTAAGCCCTGCCCCAGTGGCTGACCGGATTGGCTTTGCTCCAGCTTTGCGCCGGCTCAAGAATGCGGTAGCGCACAGCATTGTCCATCGTCGCCGGGCCGGGTTTGTAATAGTTGTTGATGATGTTGAACACGCTGTTGGAATCGCCGCCGTCCACGGAACGATGCCGCCAGTTGAACAGCACGTTGTTGATGAAATTAAAATCATACGTCATCGCCACGCTCGGATTGCGGCCGGTGTTGCAGGCCAGAAGATTGTGATGAAACGCGGTGTTGCGCCCGCCCCAGTCGCCGCCGAAGGCGTGATTGTAGATGTTCAGCGCCTCACTGGTGATGCTCCATTGGATTGTGACATTGACGCTGGGAAGTTTCAGGGCCGGCCCGCCAGACGGAGGCTGATACATATGGCGATAGGTGTCGAGGTTTTGGTCGCTGCCCCAGCTCGCCGAGACATGATCAATGATGATGTTACCGACGGGATTGCCGTAATGAACGCCGTGCCGGTTGAAGATGTCCGGGTTGCCACGGCGGAAACGCACATAACGAATAACTACGTCATGAACGTTGTCCACGATGCCGTTGTCGGCGATGCAAATGCCGTCGCCAGGGGCGGTGTGACCATCAATTGTGATGTAAGGCGCTTCGATGAAAACGGGCATCTTAAGGTGAATGATGCCGGCAACATTAAACACAACAATGCGCGGCCCGGCGGATTCGCACGCTTCGCGCAACGTGCCCGGCCCGCTGTCGTCGAGATTGGTCACGACAAAAACTCTTCCGTCGCGCCCGCCGAAGGAAAATTTTCCGCCGCCTTCCGCGCCGGGAAACGCCGGGACTTTTGCCTGCGGCAAATCGTCCGGCTTGGACGCCCATGGGATGAATGGCTTGCCCTTTTTCTCCCACTCGACCAATTGCGGTGTCACATTCGAGATGACTCCCTGCTCGTATTGGTTCCAGGCCGCGTCGCGCGCCTTGATTTCCTCACCCGGCACCGGCCAGCTTTCACGGGCCAAAACAATTTGAGTCGCGAGTGAAAGAATCGTTGCAAAGATGATTTTGTTTTTCATGTTTCCAAATGTTCACAGTGAATACTCGCCGACCAACGAGTTGAGATATTTTTCCAGATTCGTGTAGCCGTCGCTGTTGAAATCTTTGTTGGCGTCGCTCGCGTCACTCGGATTCAAACCGTGCGCTTTCTCCCAATCGTCGGGAATGCCGTCGTGGTCGCTGTCCGCCGGCGCGGGCGCGGATTTGTATTCCGGCCATGGAAAATTCGGCGAACCTTCGGCGCTCCTGTCATCGGCTTGCGTGTCAATGATGCCAGGATAATTCGGGCTGGGCCGGTCGCCGTAGGTCGGCCCGCGCGTGCCGGTGTAATGGGTCGTGCCGTCGCGCGTCTCCTCGATGAGGTGACGGTCAATCACATCCTGCCTCGGAAGATTCGCGCCGACGTTTGCGAGCACGTTCGTGAACGCCTCGCGCGCGGACTGCGTTGTGACGTAGGACGGATATAATTCCCTGTCCACGCGAACCTGTTTCCCGACTTCCGGCCCGTTGGCAAACGCGCTCCAGTTGTTCGTCTCGTCCACAAAACCTTCGAGCACGTTGCCGGTCATGTAATAGCTTTCCGTGCCCCACGCGGGATTGATCGGGTCAAGTTTGAGCAGCCATTTCACAAACGGATTCGGCGCGTGCGGCTTGTAATAGTTGTTGACGTAATTGAGTTCCTTGACGCCGCCGTCGGTGGTGCGCGCCGTCCAGTTGTAAACGACGTTGTTGCGGATGTCCAAATAACCAGCGTAGACGCCGCTTTGATTCAGGCCGCCGGCGAGGCTCCAATTTCGATCCGTGCAATCCGCGAGCAGGTTGTGATGGTAACTGCCGATGTCGCCGCTGATGGAACCGGCGAACGCATGCGTCTCCAGTTTCGTCCGGTCGCTGGCGCGGTAATGCGGCCCGTGATGCAGCGCCTCGGCCACGATGTTCCGCTGGAACGTGATGTTGTGCGCGCCGCGCGAACTCGTGCCTTCGTCGGAACTCCAACTGATCGAGCAGTGATCCATTATGCAATTGTCGCAACTGCCGAGACCCGCGCCGTCCATCGCCTTGTTCGCAAAATCGCCGATGCGAAAACGGACGTAACGGATAATGACGTCGTGCGTGCCATACGCGCCGCCGGAAAAATTCGCAAGGCAGATACCGTCACCCGGCGCGGTCTGGCCGGCGATGGTGCAATACGGTTTGGAAACAGCGCACGGACGCTTCAGTTTGATGAGGCCGGAAATGCGAAAAACAATTGTGCGCGGGACGTCGGCTTCGACCGCTGCACGGAAACTTCCGGGAATCACCGCTTCGCCTTTGGTTAAATCATAGTCTTCGAGATTTGTGACTTCAATTACGCGACCGCCGCGACCGCCAATCGCAAAACGTCCGTAACCCTCCGCCGTCGGAAACGCGAGGAAACGCGGACGGAAATGCCAGACCTCCCCCCGCGTGATTTTTCCGGCAGTGTCAACTTCGTCCACACGCCAAAAATAATTTTTCATATGGTCCAGTGGCGGCAGCGGGAAATTTGCCAAAGTCAAATTGCCCTTGAATTCCGGCGACGAAGGCGCCGCCGCCACGACCGCGTTGGAATCTATCCCGAAATAAAAGTGGTGTGAAGCCGCGCCGGCGGGCGGCGTCCACGTCAGCGCCAGTTCGTTCGGCCAGTGTTCGTCGTCTTTGGCGGGCGATGGTTTGACGGCCTTTTTGTGCGGATCAACGGTGTCAATTTCAAAGCCGTTGATGATGAGGCTGCGGTTGGCGCTGGAATTTGCCGGCTCGAAATGGATGACGACATCTTTTCCAGCCACGGCCTCAACTTCCAGAAATGCGCTGGCGATTTCGTAATCGTTGGTGGCGCGATAAGTGGAAACCAGCCCGCTGATTTTCTGCGTGTTGCCGACGGACACGTCCAGAGTTGCCGGTAAAACGCGATCGCGCACTTCATTGTGGTAGGTGACAACCGTGTGTCTGCCGGGTGTCAGGCCGGCGATGATCATGTCCACGCCACCTTTCGCGGGATTGTTGACGATGATGCCGTCGGAAGCCATGTGCGCGCCGTAATCGAGCGTGCCCTTGAACAAAATCGGCGACAATACGTCATTCGTAGCGGCGCGGAACGTGACGGTGATATTACCAATAATTTGCGAGCCGGACCCGCCTTCGTGCCACGCCCAGTTTTCCCAGTGCGGCGTGAGAAGATCCTTGCGCGTGTCCGGCGGGTTCAAGTCCACCCTTACTTCGCCGGCCCGGCCCGTGGCGGCGAGCGCCAGCGCCGCGCAGAGGAATTTCACGGCCAATTTCATTTGTATTTTTTTGGATGCCCCGGCGTTGAACAGTTGAACCAAAATAATTTTCCGCTCCGCAAAAGACAAGCCGGGGCCAAGTCTTTAACTTAACCCCGGCGCGGAACAACCGAAGGCAACGCCCCTGTTTTACGGATAAATCAACCGGTAGAACACGCTGCCATTGTTGGCATCAAGCGGGATGGGCACGCTGTTCACGTTGGTCGAACCAGGCACCGTCACCCAGTTGTTGCCCAGCCCCACACTCAACGAATTGGTCTGCACCTGCAAACGCCAGCCGGTGCGATCCGCCGGCCAGCTCAAGTTCAGTATGCCGCCGGACACGCTGAAGCTGATGTTGGTCGGATTGGGATTAATCGTGCCGCCGCTGACTAATTGAATGGAGCCATCCACCGACAGGTTGTTATTCCAAGTGTAGGTCTTCGTGTTACTCGGATCCTTCGCCGGCAACGTCACCGAACTGAACCCGGTGACCGCCTTGCTGAACAGCTTGAACGTGGTGTGGTTATAGAGGTCCGGCCCGATGTTGGTAACCACCAGCGCGCCGGTGGCAGCAATCGTCCCGTTGACTGCGAGCATGTCATTGAATGACGAACTGGCTTCGTTGAGTTCCATCAACAGGGTGCCACCCAAGGTGACGTTGTTGCTGACGGTAAATGTGCCAACCGGTGCGCCAGGCGACAAGGTGCCGCCGACGGTGACCGTCAACGGGCTGGCAATGCTGCCAGTGCCGCCCAGCACGCCGTTGCTGACGGTGGTGGTGCCGGTGTAAGTGCTGACGCCATTGAGCAGCAACCTGCCGCTGCCGACTTTGACGATGGACACGGTGTCAACACCCACGCCATTGAAAGCCAAACCATTGGTGATCTTGCCAGAGAACGTCGTGCTGCTGCCGTTGGCCCCGATGCTATAAGTCGTCCCGGAGGGCGCGGAAGAGTTGGTAGTGCCGCGGCCAGTGAGAACCGTATTGGCTCCACCCGCCAGCGCTCCCAAGTCGTAAGTCAATCCGGCGCCGTTGAGATTGTTCAGCGTCGCGGCGCCCGTCCCTAGATCAAACGTCGCGGTTGCACTGCCCAGGCAATTGTTGCTGTTGGTGGAATTATTGAACCGGAAGATGTTTGAACTCGTGCCAAACGAGAGCGTTCCGCCAAAGTTGTTCAAACTTGCATTGAACACGAACAAGTTGGCAGCGTTAGTGGTTGTAATTGTCGCCATTCCGCCACCATTCCAAGGACCGCTTGATATGTTAGTTGATACACCCAGGATATTAATTGCCGTTCCTGCACCTGTTATGTTGATTGCATTTGTGAGTGTTATCCCGAGCGCGGCTCCGCCAACGCCATTTGTCAATTCGAGCGCGGTGTTGTTGGCCAGAGTTACGGAGCCGAAACCCGCCGCCGTCGTAATTAACCGCAAAGTTCCTGCGTTAACAATCGTGCCGCCGGTGTAGGCGTCACCCGTTTGCGAAAGAATAAGGGTGCCCGGTCCTGTTTTGGTTAAACTTCCGGTTCCCAATATGTTCCTATCCATCATCAAAAGGTTGGTGCTCGACGAGACTTCCAATGTCCCGCCATTTTGATTTATCGTAATGAAATGGTTAAGGTTTTGGTTGATAGTTCCAAAAAACTTCACGGTGGCGTTATTGTCTATCAATATTTGGTTGTAGATTTGATTGACGTTGGGTCCAAGTGCGCTTGTATTTGTCATCGCAAATGTTCCGCCGTCAATGGTCAGGCCGCCACTGAAATCATTGGAAGTTAGAAGTGTCAGTGTGCCGGGGCCAGTCTTGTAAATGCCGGCCATGCCGGTAATCCGGTTGGTTAGAGCATTGGCAACAAAGGTATAATTTTTTGTGGCATTGCTGACAATGATGCCGGGCATGAAGGACGGCATACTAACCGTAGTAACCACGTTGGTAAAAGTCGCATGGTCAGTATTGGTAACGGTCATCGTATTAAATCCAGCCGGAGCAACCGGCGCGGTCAGGGTGATGGTGGTTGAACCGGAAGCCCTGTCGTCGAAAACCGCGCCTTGATTATCGCCATAAACTCGCCCGCTTTTCCAAACACCCACGTCGCCATTGGTATTCCAATTTCCGGTGCCGCCGCCATCCCAAACCATAGTGCTGTTCGTGACTCCGATGGTTCCATAATTTTGGAGTCCTGTGAGGTTCCATTGCAATCCCGGCCCCGGAACCGTGGGCAGCACCGTCGGATAAAGAGTAATCGTGTCAACATAGTTCGAAATACCGGCGCCATTCGCATTTACCAACACATTGAAGCTTTGTCCGGACTGGAAAGTGCCGGTCAAGTTAGTCATGACCCAGTAACATCCTCCTAAATTATTCCATCTGGTCGCGTTGACTTTATCATTGATACCGTTGACAGTGTCCACTTCCACCAGGAATCTGCCCCCGGAATTATTGTTATTAGCAGCATCACTAAGGTCGAAACGCCCTTGCACAAACATCTCGCCAATCGAACCACTGGGAGTGGCGCCGACTGACAAGACGGCATTCGGATCGGCCCTTAGGTTGAACCGGCCTAAATTACTGTTTTGTGGGCCGTTGTTGAGAGGATCAAAGAACGTGCCGTTGCCGAACCAGAGTCCGCGTGTAAAAATCCGTCCGCCACTGCAGAAAATCACGCCGAAGTTTGCTATTGTGGTCCCGGGAAACCCTTCCCATGAAGGATTGCTTGATCCGAAATTCATGGTGCCATCGGCATTATTGGTCAAAACTGCGTTGTTGGTTTGCACCAATTCCGAACCTGTGGGAACGCTTATAGTTCCATCATTAACGAGCGAGCCACCAATTAATACGATTGGCCCGCTAATACTGCCGTTATTTGCCACCGTCACAATTGCAGCTGTAGAATTCAGTCCAGCAAGGACAGATCCGCCACCAGCCACCTTCAACACTGTATTGGAAGAAAGCGTTGTGTTCCCGAGAATTCCAGAACCGGAAACGTCAACTTCGCCCGCCGTGACAATGATCGGACCGGCTTCAGATGCATTAAATATCAAGGTATTCGTGCCCTGTTTGAGTATTTTGGCAGTTCCAATAATGGCGCCACCGGCGGCATTGAAGGTATAGACGCGGGCAGAATTGGTGATGACGACGCCATTGGTCGCCTGGTTGGGAACAACAATTTCCGAGATGTTCACAGAGGTAACACTGGAGCTGTCGTCAAAAGTGGCAATATCTCCCATTGAGAAGTTCGTAACCAGGCTGCCGACGGCAGTCACCCAATTCCTGCTGCTAAGATCCCAATTGGCATTTTGGTTTCCGGTCCAAAGCAAAGTGTTGGGGGCATTGGTAGTCACGGTTAGAACAATGTTGTGATTGGCAGAATCATTCAAAATGTATCCTTGAACATTACCCCCAATCGCCGACATATCAGCCGCCAGAACCGGCGTCGCCGACTGATAATGAATGAGCGGAAAGTTTGTTGGATAACTAAGACCGGC
>PLZL01000353.1 GCA_003152145.1 Limisphaerales bacterium | reverse complement strand
CCGTAGCGGACGTTGAATGCGTGGACCGCGTTTCCTTCGCCAAGACCGAACCGCTTGACCGGACAATGCGTGACGTTCAGGAGCGGCGCGAGGTTTGCGTCGTCGCCGTTGCCGAGCAGGAGGCCATTACGCGGAATCAGCCGGATGAAATGCGAGAAGGTTTTCTTGATGGCGTCGAGGTTTTCAAAAATGTCCGCGTGGTCGAATTCGAGGTTGTTGATGACGGCGACCTCCGGCTGGTAATGGATGAACTTGCTGCGCTTGTCAAAAAACGCGGTGTCGTATTCGTCGCNNTCGCCCTCGATGATGAACCATTCGCTGTCCGTGAACCGCGCGCCCTGCGAAAAATTATTCGGGATGCCGCCGATGAGAAAGCTGGGGTTCAGTCCGTTGTGTTCAAAGACCCACGCCAGCAGCGAAGTCGTCGTCGTCTTGCCGTGCGTGCCGGCGACGACCAGCGAACGTTTGCCGCGGATGAAAAACTCCCGGAGCAGCTCCGGAAGCGAGCAGTAACGCAGCTTGTGGTCGAGGACGAACTCGGCCTCGGGATTGCCGCGGGAAATGGCGTTGCCAATGACAACGAGGTCCGGCTTGTGCTTGAGGTTCTGTTCCGCGTAACCGTTCATCACGGCGATCTTTTTCGCGGCGAGGAACGACGCCATCGGCTCATAGACATTCTGGTCCGAGCCGGTGACGGCGAAGCCCTTGTCCTGCATGGCCGCCGCTGCCGAGGCCATCGCCGTGCCGCCGATGCCGGTGAAATGCACCGATTTGATTTCGGATGAAAACATTCCAAAGAAATTAACCGCCAAGACGCCACGGCACAAAGTTTTTTGCAAGAATTGCTGGCGCTGGTCCTACGCGCACCAGACCGCGCCAAAGGTCAACGACCTCTGGACACCAAATCCGCCGGCAAGGATTTTGGTCGCAATCCAAATCGACTGATATTAGGATAACAACACCATCATGAAATATTCGAAACGCATTCTTTTGATAATCACACTCCTATATGCCTGCGTCAGCCAAGCTTTGGCAGAGGAAATCACACTTTTCAATTCCGATGGAATGGCTACCGCTTACATTGACACGGAAGATAGCATGACTATTTTTCTGTGGAGCGGAAAACCGGTCGCGTATCTGGAAAAAGGTTCAGTTTGGGGATTCAATGGAGAGCACCTTGGCTGGTTTTCAAAGGGAATCATCAAAGATCATGACGGTTATGTGGCTGGCTGCATCAAGGATTCCATAGCGATGGTTTACAAACTCGAACCCCTGAAGGGCATAAAAAAACTTGTTCCGCTAAAGAGCCTTAAGAAATTGGAGCCGCTTGCGCCATTGGATAAAAATAAGTGGAGTGTAACACCGCTCTCTCTTTTCCTGGCAGCGGGCGATTAATTATTGAAAGCGGAGCCAAATTAGTCTCCGGTGCTAATGAATCCTGAACGAATGTGAAAATTCAACTTGTTTATCGAAAATGATGATCCGTGTCGTTACAACTCGGCGCTGCCCCTATTGCGGTAAATATATCGACTCCTATAACAGTATTTACGGCTTTGCGAGATTTCGGTTGGGTTCACCAGTAAGACCATGTGCTTCGTGCCGGCAAAGCTATGTTGATCCCCACTATAAGGAATGGGTGGACGTAGGGAGCACAGGCCGTTTTGCCTTCCTCTTCGCGCGTTTCGCTGCTGGATTTGTAATACCCATAATTTTCCCCGTGTTAGTCTTTTATTGGTGGGGGTTAGGTTCAGAAACGCCTCGCAAACCTGAGGAAGCTGGCCACTTCCTCTTAGTGGCGCTTTTGGGATACGGTGCCGCAGTCGCCCTCTGTTTGACCTTAATTTGGCGTAACACTCGAATTCAGATACGGAAATCGCTTAAACGAGCTCCTCTGCCGAAGGCCCAATAATCAAACAAAAAATGGTTAGCCTTTTAATCATAACCCCCGCAGCTTCCGCTGTGTGACCGCCCGCGACTTCGTCACCACCAGATAAGGAGGTTAATCAGGCCTCGAATTGAATCCCCAGTTCCTCCGAGATAATGGGCCGGAATTTGCCCTCCAGCGCCGAGGCATCGTATTTCAGTAATTCAGTCATCATCCAGCAGCCAAGACACAAAGTTTTTGAAACCAAAAACATTTGCGTCGTCTGAATTGCTTTCACACGAAGGAAATGGCATAAACGCCACCATCACTTTATGCACAAATCGGTTTCCACCAGGCATTTTGCCGCGATTTTATTCCTTTGCACCATCGCGTTTGCGCAGCGCGCCGATGCGGAAGTGCGTCTCGCCAGCCCGTTCACCAGCCACATGGTTTTGCAGTGCGACATGAAGGTGCCGGTCTGGGGCACGGCGGACGCCGGTGAAACCATGACCGTGGAATTTGCCGGGCAGAAAATTTTCGCGCAGGCCGATGTCGGCGGCAATTGGCGCGTGAATTTCAAGCCGCTGAAAGTTTCGGCGGATGGACGGACGTTCACCGTGACCGGCTCGCACACGGCGCAGCCTATCACGCTCGACGACGTGCTGGTCGGTGAAGTGTGGCTGGCGTCGGGCCAGTCGAACATGGTTTTCCCGGTCTCCAAATCGCGCGGCGCACCTTACGGCCTGATCAACGAGGAACAGGAAATCGCCGCCGCCAATTATCCGCTCATTCGCATGTTCACGGGACGCGACACCAAGAATTACGAACCGCAGGCCACCGTCGCCAGCGAGGGCTGGCTCGTGTGCAGCACGAACACCGTGCCGGGTTTTTCCGCCGTCGGCTATCTCTTCGCGCGCAACCTCCAGAAGGAACTCAACGTCCCCGTCGGCATCATCACGGAGGCGTCGGGCGCGAGCTGCGCGGAGGCGTGGATTTCGCGCGAGGCGCTCGCCGCCGATCCGCAGTTCAAATTCATGCTCGATTCGATTGATGAAAACGAAAAATATTTCCACGCCGCGCCGGCTGACCGTCCCGCCGTCGCGCCCCTCCATCCGACGCCGATCAACAAGCCCCGCGCCGCCGGCGGCCGGGGCGCGGGCGGCGACCCGGCGCGCGACCAGCATTTCGCGACCGTGCTGTTCAACGGCATGATCAATCCCGTCGTCCCGTATGCGATTCGCGGCGCGCTCTGGTATCAGGGCGAATCCATCGCCTGGGGCACGCCCGGCCTCAACCTTTACGGCGCGGTGCAACGCGCGTTGATCAAGGACTGGCGCGCGCGCTGGGGCGAGGGCGATTTTCCATTTTACCTCGTGCAGCTTCCCGGCCAGCAAAACATCAGCAACAACCCGCGCATCCGCGAGGAGCAGGCCAGCGTGCTGTCGGTGCCGAACACCGGCATGGCCGTGACGATTGACACCGGCGAGGCGAAGAACGTCCATCCGCACAACAAGGAGCCGCTCGGCGACCGCCTCACGCGCATCGCCCTCGCCAACACCTACGGAAAAAAAATCGAGTATTACGGCCCGATGTATGAATCCATGAAGGTCGAGGGCGGCGCGATCCGCGTGACGTTCACGCATCTCGGCGGCGGGCTCACGGCGAAGGGTGACACGTTGAAAGGATTTCAAATCGCCGGAGCTGACCAGAAATTCGTTGACGCCGACGCGAAGATTGACGGCGACACGCTCGTCGTCAGCAGCGCGCAAGTGGCCGCGCCGGTCGCGGTGCGTTACGCGTGGGACGATTATCCCGAAGGCATGGGCTGCAATCTTTACAACGCCGCCAGCCTGCCCGCCGCGCCGTTCCGCAGCGATAAATGGGATTACCCGATCCCCGGCATCGTGGAGAACTGATTCATCAAACCCGGCAATTTAAAAATTATGAAATGTTTTTTTAATCTCAAACCGTTTCTCCTGGTCGCACTTCTTGGAGCCTGCCGCACATGGGCCGCAGACACAAATTTGCCGACCGAATGGATTGACGCCGATACCGGCCACCGGGTCGTGCAGCTTTCGACCGAGCCGGGCAGCGAGAGCCTCTATTTCAACATGAATCCATTCACGCCCGACGGAAAGAGAATGGTCTTCACCACGCCAAGTGGAATCTCGATGATCAATCTCCAGACACGTGAAGTTGAAAAAATCGTCGAGGGCCGTGTTCACATCATCATGGTCGGCCACAAGACCGGACAGATTTATTACGTCTTGAATAAANNGTCAACGCCGACGAAACACTGCTCGGCGGCACCATCACCGAGCGCACGGACTGGACGAACGCTTTTTTTGAAGGCGGTCCGAATCGTCTGACCGACATTCAGACTGCCGACGAACAGCGCAACAGAAAAGGCACGATGATGGAACAGCGCCTCGCCAAGCGTTATCCGATGGAACTTTTTTTCTACAATATCGCGACCGGCAAGACGAAAAAAGTCAATCGTTGCACCGACTGGCTGAACCATCTCCTATTTTCGCCGACCGATCCGAACCTGCTCATGTTCTGCCACGAAGGCGCGTGGCATAAAGTGGACCGCATCTGGACGATCCGCACCGACGGCTCGCATTTGAAATTGATTCATCAGCGCACGATGGCCATGGAAATCGCCGGCCACGAATTCTGGAGCGCGGACGGCAAGACCATCTGGTATGACCTGCAAACGCCGCGCGGCGAGGATTTCTGGGTGGCGGGCTACGGCGTCACCAACGGCGCGAGGACGTGGTATCATCTCCAGCGCAACGAATGGGGAGTGCATTTCAACGTCTCGCCCGACAACACGCTCTTTTCCAGCGACGGCGGCGATTCGCACATGGTCGCCCACGCGCCGGACGGCAAATGGCTTAATCTTTTTTACCCGGAACTGTTGCGGGATTCGAGCGGGCCGGAGCTGGATTCGGGCAAACTCATCAAGCCCGGCGTGTTCCACTCGGAACGGCTGGCGAACATGAGCAAGCACGATTACGCGCTGGAACCNNCACGATTACGCGCTGGAGCCGAACGGCATGTTCTCGCCGGACATGAAATGGCTCATCTTCCGCTCCAACATGAGCGGTGCGAACCAGGTTTATGCCGTGGAACTGAAACGGGCGGACGGAAAGCCGGGCTATCAGGGCAGTTCGGACCCGTCGTTTTATTGAATAGGAGCGCGGGCGGATTGGTGGCGTTTTCCACGGGCATCCGGCAAACTCCTAACACGCTTCGATCGCCGCTGGCGAAGATGGCGGCGGGAAATACAATTATGCAGCGACCAAATCCGCTTCCAGCGGGTTGCCCTTCCTGAACTTGCTTACGCCCATGACGCTGAAGCCGATGACCTGACCCTGCGCATCCACGCGCTCCATCACGGCGTCATGCTTGGTTTCCTTCTCATAACCGGCGGCGTCGGAGAAACGGACTTCGAGGAAATCCGCCTCCGCGTCGAACCAGACTTTTATTTTATCGGCCATAAATCTTCTCCGGGTTTCGGTTTGTCGGTCAAATAAGCCGTGACCACAAACGCGTCGTTCTCCGCATACTTAACCACAACACACAGCCATTTGCCACCCACAATTGTCCGCGCGTAAAATTCGTAAAACAAC
>PLZL01000246.1 GCA_003152145.1 Limisphaerales bacterium | reverse complement strand
ATGCGGATGGTGCGCGCCTGGTCGGCGACGCTGCGCGTGATGGCCTGCCGGATCCACCAGATGGCGTAGGTGGAAAACTTGTAGCCCCGGCGATACTCAAATCTCTCGACGGCCTTCATCAAGCCGATGTTGCCTTCCTGAATCAAGTCGAGGAACGACACGCCGCGGTTGGTGTATTTTTTGGCGACCGACACGACGAGGCGCAGGTTGGCCTCGACCATTTCGGTCTTGGCCTGGAGCGCCTTGGTGGAAAATTCGCGCAGCCGGTCGAACACCTTCAGGAAATCCCCAAAGGGCATCCGCACAAATTCCTCGAGCGCGCGGATTTTCTGCCGCTCGGCCTCGACGAGATGCTGCTGCGCGCTGGATTCCCGCTGCGATTCGGCGTCATCGAGCGCGCGCAGGCTGTATTGCAGCTTGTCGTGGATGTTTTCCGCGACGAGCGCCATTTCCTCGATGACCTTGTATTTGAAGCAGAATTTCGGGAAGGCGTCCTGTAGTTTCTGGTTTGCGCGTTTGAACGCCCGCGACGTCCGCTGGCGTTTGGCCTTGAGGTGGGCGCCCCACAACACGGTATAGTGGCGGTCCACGTCCTGATCCAGTTTGCGGACGCGCGCCAGCACGCGGCGGAGCACGCGGAGATGCGCGTTGCGGCTGTCCACCTTGTTGTCGAGCACGACGCGATCAAAGCGTTCGCGCGGCGGATCGGCCAGCAGTTTTTCCGCCAGCGCTACGTGTTCCTTGCCGGTAAAACCGAGGCAATAAATGATTTTGCGGACTTCGATTTCCGCAGCCTCGATGCGTTTGGAGATTTCCACCTCCTGTTCGCGCGTCAGCAACGCCACCTGGCCCATTTGGCGGAGATACATCCGCACCGGGTCGTCGAACACGTCCAAGCGGTCCGTGTCTTCCTCCTCGGAACCAGCGGTTTTGACGCGATCCACCTCCGCCTGATCCACGATTTCGATTTCGAGGGTGCGCAACTTGGAGAAGACCTCGTCCAGCAATTCCGGGGTCACGGCATTATCCGGCAGCACCTCGTTGAGGTCGCTGTAGGTCAAATGCCCCTGTTCCTGCGCGAGGCGGACGAGTTCCTTGATTTTTTCCGAAAGCGCCGGGTCGGAACCGTTGTGCAAGACGGGGTGGAGCGGTTTAATCGCCGCGGATTCCGTGTGCGGCCTGGAACGTGTCGCAACACGCCGTCTTCCCTTGTTCAGAGACGAATTTGCTCCGGGTTTGCGGACCTTCGATTTTGACATACAACAACATCACTTCCGGCGTGCGCCCGAAGCGTGTGGAAATATGAAAAGTCGCGGCAGCTTCGTCAAGCGGGGAATCGCAATTTATATTTCCGGCGTGATGTAAATTTCGCGCGGCTCAAGTTTTTCCAAAATCATTTCCACCGTGCGGTCAATCGCGCCGAGATTTTCGTGGACGACCCGCTGCGCGTTGCGGCCCAGTTCCGCCCGGCGGTTTTCGTCGGCGAGCAGGCCGGCGATCGCCTTTTCCAGCGCTTCCGAATCGCCCACCTGCACCACACCGTCTTCCGCAATAAAGTTGCGCGTGATGCCGGCGAAATTCTGCATGTTCGGCCCGAACACCATCGCCTTGCCCAGCGCAGCCGGCTCGATCGGATTCTGCCCGCCCGCAGCAGTCACGCTCTTGCCCACGAACACCACCGTCGCGTGTTCATAAAAAAAACGCAGTTCACCGGTCGTGTTGACCACCAGGCATTCGACTTCGCCATTGGCCAGTTGCGTGTTCGCACCGATCAAATTGCGATAGACAAATTTCACGCCGCGTTCGCGCAACTGCCGGCCGACTTCGTTGCCGCGCTCGAAATGCCGCGGCACCAGCACCAGAAAGAGCTCCGGGAAACGCACCCGCAGCCGCTGCGCGATTTCCGCCAGGATGGCTTCCTCGCCGTCATGCGTGCTCCCGCCGACCAGAATCGGCGCGTCGGGCGGCACCCCGAGCTGACGGAGCAGCGCCGGCACGTCCAGCGTCCGGCGTTCGTCCAGCTTCGCCGCGTCGAATTTCAAGTTGCCGATGACGTGGACGGCTTCGGGCCGGCAGCCGACCGCGCGCAACCGCGCGGCGTCCTCCTCGTTCTGGCACCCGACGCCGGCAAACGACGCGAACAGCGGCCGGAACAGGAAACCAAACCGTTTGTAGCCGCGAAATGAACGGTCGGACAGCCGCGCGTTGGCCAGGAAGACCGGGACTTTCAAATCACGCGCGCGCCACAGAAAATTCGGCCAGATTTCGGCCTCGACCAGCACGATGGCCTCCGGGTTGATGACGGCCAGCGCGCGCCCGGCGAATTTCCGCCGGTCAATCGGGTAGTAAATTTTGCTGATGTGCGTCGGCAGCCGGCGGCGCAATTCAACCATGCCGGTGGTCGTCGTGGTGGACACGACGAATTTGATGTTGGGCAGGCGCAGCTCCAGCGCACGGATGAGCTGGGTGCAGAGGTTGACTTCGCCGACGCTGACGGCGTGAAGCCAGATGACCTGGCGGTTGGTGAGCGCCTGCTTGAGATTCGAGTCGTAACGCGCGAACCGCTCGCGGAAACCCGGACGCCAGTTGCCGCGCCGCCGCATCCGCCGAAAATAATACGGCGATGACAGCGCGAAAAATATCGTGAATAAAATGTTGTAAAGTGTCCGCATCTAATTCCCGAAACCTCAACGACTTGAAAACCCACCCATAACACGCTCCGCGCACGGAAAAGTATCACAAATGTGACACAATTTCAACCGCGAAAGAAAAGTAACCAGATGGTTATAAGCATCGGAAGCAAAAAGGGCAACGTGAATTTGAAGACAAATCCTAGAAATCCCGGCGTGGGGACTTTTTCCTGGTCGGCAATGGCTTTCACCATGAAATTCGGGCCGTTGCCGATGTAGGTCGCCGCGCCGAAAAACACCGCGCCGATGCTGATGGCCAGGACGTGCGCCGGATGTTGCGCGAGCAGTCCGGAAATTTCCGTCGCGCCGCTCGTTCCGAACAGCGCGCTCAAAAATCCGAGATACGTCGGCGCGTTGTCCAGCATGGCGGACAGCCCCCCTGCGCCCCAAAAGAAAATCCCCGGGGATGGATTGGCCCCGAGCAATTCGTTCGCGTGAAGGCCAAGCCAGTCGAGCGCGGGCATCATCGTCGCAAAAATGCCGGCGAATAAAATCGCCACTTCCTGAATCGGTTGAAAATTGAAATGGTTCGCCGCGTGAACGGATTTCTTCGTCGTGAAATACGAGCCAATCGCGGCGGCAAGCATCAGGGCTTCGCGAAGAAAAACCGGCTGGCTCACAAATACCGCGCCAAGAACCACGGCGAGGAAAAATAAATTGGCCAGCCCGTCAAATTTCCAGGTTTCCCGCGCGGTTTCCTTTTCACGCACCGCGCGCGGCGCGCGGGCAAAGTTGATTTTGTCCACGACGTAAAACATCGCGAGCAAAATGCCAACACCCGCCGCCCACATCGGCCAGCAATTTTTCGCCACCCACCAGAACGGCACGCCTTGCAGGTAGCCGAGAAACANNCGAATCAGCAGCATCGCCGCGCCGGTCGTGCCCAGAATGTTGGCAGCGATGGCGCCGACAAACAAAAAAATCACATTGGCCAGCGGCGTGGCTTCGCCTTTGACACCGATATGGATGCCGCCGGAAACGACGAACAGCGAGCCGACCAGCATGATGAAACTGACGTAATCATGCGCCGTGTGCAAAACCCGCGGCGTATCACACAGAATCAAAACGTAATAACCGAGTGTGACCACGCCGAGTCCAAGCGCGACTTTGGCGTAATGCCGCAGCCACCAGTTCGGCGCGAGCAACGGCGCGAGCGCCATCGCGCCAAGCAAGAGCGCGAACGGCAGAATCATCCATGGATTTGGCGGAACCATTTCCGCCAGCTTGCGCGGGCGGTTGAAAGCTGGTCAAACAGAAACAACGCTTTCAATCGGAAATCCGAAATATCATTTGCGGTTCTCTGCTTCCTCAAGAAATTTCTACCCAGACGCGGCAATCATTCCACCGTCAGCGCCAGCAGAAACGGACCGCTCGGGGTGAGCGCCGAGACATAGTCGATCGTTTTGATTTGCATATCAGGTTTGGGGTTGTCAAAGGAACTTTTGAAGACCCGAATGCGGTATCCACCGCTTGCCGCCTCCGGATTTTGGCCAACCCAGGCGACCTTGGTGCCGCCCGCCAACGGCAGGTCGGTGGATCCTTTGAACCACCAGTCATAAACGTGCTGGCCATAGACGATGGCAAGCTTGTTGGTGGTTCCATCCTCATAATGCAGCACCAGAAAGGCCACCACGCGTGGGTCGCCCAAGCCTTGGACGGTTTCGTGGAGAAGATGGAGTTGACGGCAAGTCCGATTCACGGGAATGCCCTCGACGGATTCAGGGTAGGGATTGTTCGTCTGGGCGACATCATTTCCGTCGGCAAGCTGGATGATTCCCGCGACATTGAATCGGACTCCGTCAAACGTCCGACGACCCGCCGGCAGTCGAGCGAGGTTGTTGCGGGGGTTGCGGTCGTGCGGAGAGGCGGAGGCGATTTTGGTTTGGTAGAAGTAATCCAGGTTGACCATATGCTGCCACGGGCGCAGGGTATGCCAGCAGAGCACCGTCCGAAATAAAACCACCGCGACCCCCACCGCGACCAGCAATCCCACCAGCCAATGCTGTTTCATGAAAAGTATTGTAAGCTAGACTGAAATTGCCATCCAGCATAAAAACATATCGTTTATGATTCCGCAACCACTCCTATATATCCGCGCATACATAATTC
>PLZL01000408.1 GCA_003152145.1 Limisphaerales bacterium | reverse complement strand
ACATGCCCGGCGGCGTCATCAAAATTGAGATCGGCGATGAATTTTCGATCCGCATGACCGGCCCGGTGACAAAAGTTGCGGAAGGTGTGATGGACAAGGAAATGTTTCCTTGAACGCCGCTTGCCAAAATTCGTTCGCGCTATTATTTTAAGATTGTGAGCACAGTCGTGGAAATTCAGGAAGCCATCGTCCGTTTGAATGAAAACGAGCGCGGGGAATTGCGCTTGTGGCTCAACGCTTACGAAGAAGACGAGTGGGATCGCCAGATCACGGCGGATGCCGCTTCGGGCAAACTCGACTTCATGCGCGAAGAGGCCAAAACGGCCAAGCGCAAAGGACGGCTGCGGTCTCTTCCAACTGCGATTTTTCAATTCGCATGACCGGCCCGGTGACGAAAGTTGCGGAAGGAGTTATGGACAAGGAAATGTTCGCGGGTTGATTTGCAGCCTGTTCTCTTGCAGAAAGCATGATCATTTTTTATTTTCGATCCAATCGCTATCAATAGCGTAAGGAAGTCGTCTGGCCACATGACCGAGCGCAGTGAACGGTAGTCTTCTCACGGTTCTTACGATGGCGCGAGCAGTTCCAACATCATTATCAGCAAAAAGACCAAGACTCCAAGGCGACAGATTGGTGGGCACTGGAACTGTGAAAGTTGCCGACGCACCGCTATCGAGCATCGCACGCCATGTTGGCCAGTTTGATCGGTCATAAACCAAGCCTTTGATCATGGGTTGTCTAACTAGTATTATTGAGGTGCTCAGATTTGTGACTGCAAACACCGCTAGCCGGGTGCCCGCGCTGTCATCATTTGTTGTGTAGCCGAGCAGGGCGAGTGAAACATTGTGGCGGCTCAGAGGTTCTAACGAGGGCTGGGTTGCGACAAATGTGAGCAATGCTGCCAGCAAAGCGATTAGGATAAACCCAAGAATTCTTAGCATCATCCTAGTCTTTAGCATCTGCATAAGTGCTGCCTAAATTCGTTCTTCGACTAAACGGTGCGGTGCGATTATTTATAACGCAAACGTATTTCACGTTTCAGATTCTGTCCAGTGCAGTTCCGAACTGCAATATCATCACGCCGCTTGCTGCCTGATTGCGCCATCCGCCTCCATTCTGGCGATGAGCGGGAAAACGTCGCGTTGCAGGCAGAACGCCACGTCGTCGCGCAGTTCGGGAATCGCCAGCAGTCGCCGTCCGTTCGTGGAATTGCTGACCGCCGCCGCCAAATTGGACTTTGCGTGTGCCCACGCGCGCCGGGCGATTTCAGCCGAATCAGAAAATTCACAGGCTTTTGTTTGGTGGGGCGGGCGTCCTCGCGAGCCGGAACCTTGCGGCTCGCCAGTAGTCTCGCCCCACCGAATTAGAATTTCGCACAATGCGCCGACACCCAAAACATCTTCATCCGCCCTTTGCTCCCGCGTGCCCGCGCAAACGAGCAACACTTCCGCGGGCTGAAGCTTTCTGATGAATTCCGCCGTCGCGCCGAGGTTCAAAAAAGAGCCGGCCAGAACCGTCTTCGCGCCCGCACAGCCGCGCAGCGCGCGGGTGCCGTTCGTCGTGGTGGAAACAATCGTTTTGCCGCTCACCTTTTCCGGCGTGAATTCGCGCGGCGAGTTGCCGAGGTCGAAATCGGTTCCGCCGGTCTGCGCGGCGCGGATTTTCACGCCGTCGCGTTCGCCGCCGAGCAAAATAGATTCCGAATTCCGAATTCCGAATTCCGAATTTTTGAAGGCCAGCGCTTCGGAGATTTCACCGACGGGAATGATGGCTTTCGCGCCATTGTGCAGCGCGGTCACGAATGTGCTCGTGGCGCGCAGCACGTCGAACACGACGCACGCGGTTCCGCGTAAATCGCGTTTGGCGAGCGCGGGCAGTTCCGCCGGCGTCAGGATGACTTCAATTTTCATTAGAGCGAAGATTATTAAAACCGCGAAACACGCGAAATACACGAAAGAAAGGCAGTAGGTGAGTTTGGCGGGGCGAGGCTCCGGACGAGCCGGCTCGCGGGGACGCTCGCCCCACCCAAATTGCAAACCCACCCATTCCCGCCGGAAAATCTTCGTGCGGTTCGTATATTTCGCGGTTCATTTCATTTTCGTCCGGATGTAATGGAAAAGATATTGCTGGGCATGGCCGGCGTGCGGCCCGAAATGCGTGGCGGCGAAACGTCGCAGCCGCTTTTCGCTCGCGCGGCGGCGGGGAAAATAAAGCTGTTGCAGTGCGCGCTCCACCCACACATCCACCGGAAATGCGGAGTCAAAACCGCAGGCGAAGAGCAGCATGCAATCAGCAATTTTCCCGCCGACGCCGCGCAGTTGCATCAATTCCTCGCGTGCTTCGGCCAGTGTCAATAGGTGCAATCGCTCCAAATCCAATTTACCTTCGGCAATCTGGCGGGCGGCGGCGAGCAGATGCGGTGCGCGAAAACCCATCTTGCAGGCGCGCAGTTCGGCTTCGGAGGCGGCGGCGAGACGTTGCGGCGTGGGAAAGGAAAACTGTGCGCCCCTCACTCCGGCCCTCTCCCCGCCCAGCGGGGAGAGGGGATCTCCAAACCGTTCGCAGAGCAGGACGATGATTTGCCGGATTTGGAGAATTTGCTTGGTCGAGGACAGAATGAACGAGGCGAGACATTCCCACGGCTCCTGTCGCAGCAAGCGCAGGCCGCGACACGCGGCGACAGCAAGCTGCATCGGCTCGTCGTCGGGAAAGGTTTTGAGCACGGTGGCCAAATCAGTTTCGGTTTGTAGAAAATCGCGGAGCCATCGCCAGTCGGCGACGGGCGTGGCGGTTTCAGCGCGGATGCCGTCGCGCGTTTGTGTCAATCGCACCCAACGCCGGCCGACGACGCCGATCCATGAACTGTTTTGTTTCTGCCAGCGGAAAACCTGGCCGGAGTCAAGCGTTACGGCCAGATCATAATCGCGGACGCGCAGAAGGATTTCCGTCGCGGCCATTTACTTCAAATTGTAGCACGCCCAGAGATGGACGCGGTGGAACACGCGGTCGCCGATTTTGATGTCCTGCTCGCCGAGGTCGGTGACGGATTCAAATTCCTGCGCGATGCGCGAGGGCAGGGGGGCCGGCGTTGGTGTTCCGGCATGATTCACCGGTTGATGCGCCAGCCATTTCCAGACCCAGCCGTCTTCAAGTTTGTAGAGGCCGGCTTCGGCAGCGAAGATGGCGTTCTGGCCCTTGCGCTGGTCGCGGTAGTTGTATTCCGGCCAGAAATGAAACTGGTTCTCGGGTTCGTCCGAGTCCGCGCAATAAACGAGCGGCCCGGATTTCAGCGCGGCGCGGGCCTGCGGAATGTAAAATGAATACAACCCGGTGATGCCGTAATGCCCGGCGATGATGAAGGCGGGACTGCCTTCGGCGGCGAGTTTTTCGCGCGCATCTTCAACAAGCGTGGCGGCCACGGTCCATGCGCGCACGCGGCGCGACGGGTCCTTTTCACCGGGCAACGGCTGGCCGGCAAGTCTGGCGATGAGGTTGCTTTGATACATGACGGCGATTGTGAAAATGCCGAGCGCCACGCCGGCGGCGAAAAACGGTTTCACGACGCGGCGGTGTTCATGCCAATAAACCACCATAAGGCAAAACATCGGCAGCACGGAGGGTGCAATCCAATTCGGCAAAATGCCCGAGTGAAACGACCAAAGCAGATAGCCGAGGAAAACCGGCGTGCCCATGCAGAAAAAGTAAAGCCAAAGCGGGCGCTCATGGCGGAGTTTCCAGAAGCCGAACATTGCCCAAATCGCGCCGACGAAGAAAATCGGATTGAGCACGCCGAACTGCGTGAAAAGAAAATCCCAGAAGTAGCGCAGCGTCGGATGCCACTGGCTGTGCAGTCCGGCGTCGCCGCCCACGTCGTTGAACGTGCTCCAGCCGTGTTGCGAATTCCAGATGACGACCGGCAAGGTGCAGAGCGAAAGAATCAGCAGCGCGAGCCACGGTCCGGGTTTTCGCAAATGAATCCGGATTGCTGGCGCGAGCACGAAGAGAACCGCCCAGCAGGCGATTTGCATGACGGCGGTGTATTTGCAGAGAAAGCCGAGTCCCATCGCCAGGCCGACGACGAGCCAGTCGCGGGTTTTCCCGTCCGGCTGCGCCGCGCGCCAGCCGGCGATGAGCGCCCATGTCCAGCAAAGGACCAGCGGCGGATCAACCGTCATCAAAATCGTGCCAATGCCGAGCAGCGGCGTGGCCGTGGCGGCGACCAGCAGCCAGAACGACGGGCGCGCGCCGATTTCCCGCGCAAGAAAACGCAGCAGCAACAGGCTTGTAATCGCGGCGAAGAGCGGCGAGAAAAACCGGACGCCGAATTCCGTGTCGCCGAAGATCGAAGTGCTGGCGAGTTGAATGAACGCGATGGCCGGCGGCTTGCTGTAATACGACAGCGCTGGATGTTTGGACCAAATCCATTGATACGCCTCGTCCTGGCTCAATTCGATGGCGCCGCTGGCGAGATAAATCCAGCGCCCGATGAGCATAGCGAAGATTAAAATGCAGCCGAGACGGAGCCATTCAAGTTCGGAGTTTTGAGTGCGGAGTGCGGAGTGGGTCGCGTTTTGAAAATTGGAATTCGGAGTTTGTATTTCCGATTCCGCACTCCGCACTCCGCGCTCCGCATTTAAGAGGGATGGCAATTGCGCGTGCCAGAGCGGGAACCATTTTTTTCCAATCCAGTTCCAGGCGGTTTGCAGCCCGATGACGGCTGCTGCTGCGTAACCCGCGCCGAGAATCGCGCCGGCCAGAACGTCACCCGGATAATGCACGCCATTATAGACGCGAGAAAATGAAACGCCGAGCGCCATCGGCAGCATGAACCACAGGCTGCGGCGGTAAAAAAGGAACGCGACCATCGTTGCTGCAAACCAGTTGGCCGCGTGCGACGACGGCATGCTGTTGCGGCTGCCTTTGTTGGCCGCCATGTCCACGCCGTATTGATTGATCTCCGGCGGGACGTAGCCATTGCCGACGGTGCCGGACACACGCGCCTCCGGCAGCGTGACGAACGGGCGCGGGCGGGCGACGGCATGCTTGAGCGTGTTGCAAAGCAATCCGTCGTTGGTCGCGACAATGAGGATCATCAACAATACGAACAGCCGCGCGCGCCGGTTGCCGAAGCAGAGCAGGGCGAGGCCCGCCGCAACCGCCAGCACGATGAACTCATTCTTCACCCCGCTGTTGCCGCTCAAAACCGGCATGAGCAAGTCGAAGAACGGATTGACCAGCGACCGGTTGACGAACAAAAACAGGTTCGTGTCGAGTGTTTGCAGCCAGTGCATCGCCGACAATGTAACGGGAAAAGCGGAGTTGAAAACTCAATTGCAGAGCCTGCTCACTCCGGCCTTGTGGCGTGGGCTTGCAGCCAGAGCAAATCCGGATCATCCGNNGTGTCCGGGCTTAACCAGCGGTGAAGTTCGGCATGACCGTCGGCAAACGTGATCGGCCCGCCGCCGCCGTGATACCTTGCGGGAATCTCCACCATCGTGTTGTTGACCATGGTGACGCCGAAAAATCCGTCGTCCACGCTGTCGTCGCGTTCGTCAATGAAAACAAAAGCGTCGCTGGCGGACAGCTTTCCAAGGTCGGTTGTCTTTCGGATAAATTGAAATTCCGTATCCAGCGGGCGGTTTGTGTAACCCATCCAGCCGTTCATGGACACCGTGCGCGCCAGCGGGAAAAGGCCGTTGCCTTCCTTGACAACGATGCGGCTGGCGGGGCAGTGATAAATCGCGGCGGATTTCACATATTCTCCCAGCGACGACCATTGCGAGTTCAGGAAAAGGTCGGTGTTCGTGTTGTCTGGATTGTCGGCCAGCGTCGCGTCTTCCCAGCCCGTCACCCAGTTCAGCGAGCAACGCACCATGCCGTTGGAACCGGCCTCCTGCCACCAGTTGTTGCCGGGAATGAAATCGTCGTGGTCGTTCACATACATCTGCCACGCGAGTTGCAGTTGCTTCAGGTTGCTCTAGCATTGGATGGCCGTGGCGCGCGCCTTGGCCTTGGAAAGAACCGGAAGCAGCAGCGCCGCAAGGATGGCGATGATCGCGATGACAACCAGCAGTTCGAGGAGGGTGAAGGCCGTTTGAAATCCCGGTTTGGTTTTCATGCGGGCTGGACACGCTCAATAAACGATGATGGAGCGCACCGGAAATCCCTTCAATTTTTCGCGGCCGTTCAGGAATTTCAACTCGATGAGGAAGGTGATTTCCAGGATTTGCGCGCCGAATTTTTTCACCAGTTCAACCGCGGCGGCGGAAGTCCCGCCGGTGGCCAGCAAATCGTCAATCAGCAGCACGCGCGCTCCGGGCTTGAGCGCGTCCACGTGCATGGCGACGGTGGCGTGGCCGTATTCAAGCGCGTAATCCTGCTCGATGGTCTGATGGGGCAGCTTGCCCTTTTTGCGGACAGGCACGAAACCGGCCTGCAATTTCGTCGCGGCGGCGGCGGCAAAGATGAATCCGCGCGCGTCAATGCCCACCACCGCATCCACCGTGCCGGGCTTGAAGTTTTGCGTGAGCAAATCAATCGAGCCGGCAAACAGCCGCGCATCGGCCAGCACGGGCGTGATGTCCTTGAACTGGATGCCGGGCTTGGGAAAATCCGGGACGTTGCGAATGGCCTGTTCGATTTCCTTCGGGGTTACGGCGGTCGTTGCTGGCATGGTGTCAATCTTCCTTTTTTTGGGTGCTTTCGAGCTTTTCAATCATCTTCCGCAGCTTGCGCAGGGCGAGGTTCTGGATTTGCCGGACGCGTTCGCGCGTGACGCCGAATTTCACGCCGACTTCCTCCAGGGTTTTTTCCGGGCCGCCATTGAGGCCGAAGCGGTAGCGCAGAATCGTCGCTTCGCGCGTGTCGAGGTGCTTGACCATTTCCTGCAGCATGTCGGTGACGGTTTTATCTTCGAGGTTGCCGTAGGGCGACGTGGCATTTTCATCCTCAACCACGTCGGAAAAATTGTTCGAGTCGTCGTCGCCGATGGGCGCGTCGAGCGACGCGGGCCGGATGGCGGCCATCCGCATCTGCCGCACGCGGGCGGCGGTCATGTCCATTTCATCGGCCAGTTCCTCGTCGGTCGGCTCGCGGCCCAGTTCCTCCTGTAATTTCATCCCGACCCGGCGCATCTTGGAAATCTTGTCCACCAGATGCACCGGCAGGCGGATGGTCTTGGACTGGTTGGCGAGCGCGCGTTTGANNTTGGCGAGCGCGCGCTTGATGGATTGTTTTATCCACCACGAACCGTAGGTGGAAAGTTTGCCGCCCTTTTTCGGGTCGAACCGTTCGACGGCCTTCATCAAGCCGATGTTGCCCTCGCTGATCAAATCCAGCAGCGGCAGCCCGATGCCTTCGTAGTCGCGCGCGATTTTCACGACGAGGCGGAGATTGGCCTTGATCATCTGTTCGCGCGCCTTTTTGTCGCCCTTTTTGATTTTTGCGGCCAGTTCGATTTCCTCCTGCGGAGTGAGCAATTTCACCAGGCCGATTTCGCGCAGGTAAAGCTTGATGGCCGTGTCGCCGTCGTAACGCTCGACTTCATGCCGGATGAATGCCGTGGTGTCGCCCTCGGCGGGCTTGGCCGGTTCGGTCGGAGATGTGGGCGGCGCGGGTATGGCCGGTGCAGGCGTGGAAGGTTTTTCACGCCTTTGAATTTTGGCCGCTTTGGATTTTTGCGTCTTCACCGCCATAGCTGACAGAGAATTAAACGCGAAAAAATTGCGCCCGCAAGGAAATTAACAGTTGGAGTTCACGCTTTAGCGTGCCCGAACAACCTGATGGTTGAACTCCAGCAATTATCTCCGGCTGTCGCGCGCGAGGGTGATGTAATAAAGCAGCGTCAGGATGCTGCTGACGAGTGCGGCGACGTAGGTGAGCGCCGCGGCATCCAGAACCTTGCTGACGCCCGCGCGTTCGTGTTCATGCACAAGGCCGAGCCGGAACAGCTGTTCTTTGGCGCGGCGGCTGGCGTCGAATTCCACCGGCAGCGTGACCAATTGAAAAAGCGTAATCACCGAAAACGTCGCGATGATGATCCCCAGGGCGATTCCAAAAATCCCCATGAACATGCCCACAAGCATGATTCCCATGTAAGCCATGCTGGCAAAATTCGTCACCGGCACCAGCGCCATGCGCACGGTGAACAGTCCGTAGGCCGCCTGATGCTGGAGCGCGTGGCCGGCTTCATGCGCCGCCACGCCGACGGCGGCCACCGACTGGCCGTGAAAATTTTCCGATGACAAAAACAACGCGCGCTTGGTCGGGTCGTAATGGTCGCTCAAATGGCCGGGCACCTCTTCCACGGGCATGTCGCTCAGGCCCGCGCTGTCGAGAATCCGCCGCGCCGCCTCCGCGCCCGTCATGCCCGAATCCACCGGCACCTGGCTGTATTTGCCGTAGGCATGACGGAGCTTGATTTGCGCCCAGATTCCGAGCAGCAAACCCGGAATCAAAAACAAAAAATACAAACCAATCGAATGGAACGAATTGTAAATCATAATTTCAAATCATTGACAGCGCACCCGCCGTTTTCACTCAACAAGCTGGCCGCGTGCCAATTCAATTTGCCTGGAAATTACCAGTTTTTCCTTCGGCGGAAAGAATTTTCCGCGCCACCGTGACGCAGTTGTGACAAAGCTGTTGGCGCAGCTCAAATCTCCAGCACCTTCTCAAACCGCGTCAGGTTCTTCGCGCCGTTGCCGGTGACCAGCGCGACGTCTTCCAGCCGCACGCCGCCGATTTCTGGATAATAAAGCCCCGGCTCGACNNTGCCGTGAAAAAATCCCTCCATCCGCCCGTCGCGCCGCCCGGTTTTGTAGCCTTGTTGGACAAAAAAACTCTGCACGGCCTTGTGGACTTCCGCCGTCGGCACGCCCTCACGGATTTTTTCAAAGCCGATTTTTTGGCCGCGCCAGACGGTGTCGTAAAGTTTCTTCACGGCCTCGTTCGCGCGTCCGCGCACGATGGTGCGGGTGATGTCGCCAAAGTAGCCGGTTTTTTGCGAGCGCGGGAAAATGTCAATGATGATCGGTTCGTTGGCGCGCAGCAGGCCGTGGCCGCGCTCGTGCGGGTCGCACGCCTGCCGGCCGCCGGCGACGATGGTGTTCGCCGCCAGGCCGCACGCCTGCAAAATCGCGCAGTCAATCACCGCGCGCAGCTTTTCCGACGTGAGCGGGAGGCCGTGATAAATGAGCCGGCGGTTGCGGGCGATTTTGGACCGGCGCAGGACTTCCATGCCTTCCGCCATGCCGACTTCGGCCATCGTCAACGCGGCGGAAATTTTCCGAACTTCGTCGGCGGATTTGATTTCGCGTTTCGGAAAAACTGCGGCACGCGGCTTGAGCTTGACGCCGAGCTTTCTCAATTCCCTGGCCAGGCCCAGCGGAAAAGTGTCCGGCACCACGGCGCGGCGGATTTTTTTCTCGCGCAAAATCTGGCGGATGACGCGCGCGAAGCCCGGCGATTTGACGCCGTCGCGCCGAAGTTTCTGCTGGCAGGCGCTCAACGACGCGACGCGGCAGTGCGGCGCCTGGGCGCGGGCGCGGTCAATCTCCAGGTCGCTCATCACCAGCAGCGGGCGTCCGCCGAAGTTGAGATAGATGAACGGGTCGGGCACGAACAGGCCGGTGGCGTAAAGCATGTTCGCTTCGCGCTCGCTGTCCGCCACGATGAGCAAGGTTTCTGATTTCATGTTCTGTCGTCCTCCTCCTTGTCCTCGTTCTCGTAATCGAACCAGATCGAGGACGAGGACGAGCGCGAGGAGGATTTATCTATGTTCCAAACAACCGGTCGCCTGCATCACCCAGGCCGGGCAGGATGTAACCTTTTTCGTTCAATTGCCGGTCCACCGCGGCGGTGAAAATCGGCACGCGCGGATAATTCTTCCGCACGCGGCGGATGCCTTCCGGCGCGGCGACAAGATTCACGAGCCGGATGTGTTTCGCGCCCTGTTCGACCAGCAAATCCAGCGCGGCCACGGCACTGCCGCCGGTCGCGAGCATCGGGTCAATCAAAATGACTTCAAACCGGTCCAGATGTTTCGGAAAGCTCTTGTGGTAAAACACCGCGCGCAGGGTGGTTTCCTCGCGCTTGAGGCCGATGAAGCCGACGCGCGCGTGCGGGACAAGCTGCAAAATGGAATCCAACATGCCGAGGCCGGCGCGCAAGACGGGCACGAGCACAATTTCGCGTTCCAGTTGAAAACCGCGCGCGGATTCGAGCGGCGTCCGGACTTTGAGCGGTTTGACGCCGAAGGAGCGCGTCGCCTCGTAAATCATCAGCGCCGCGATTTCGCCGAGCAGGCGGCGGAATTCCTGCGGCTGCGTCTGTTTGTCGCGCAACCGGGCGAGGTTGTGTTGCACCAAGGGATGCGCGATGACGGTGACGCCGTTCATTTAATTCCCGGGCGCCTGCCAGAGAAAATACAGCGCCCCGGCCTGCAATTTTGGAATGTTCAAACCCATGTCGAGCTTGATGTCGTGCGACTGGCTGCTCTGGCCGAACATGGACAGGAAATTGGAAAGGTCGTAACGCTCGCGGTATTCAACCAGATTGGCGGGATTGCCGTGGTTCGCGATTTTTTCGGCGCGGTCAACCGCTGCGTCGAAATCGCCAAGTTCGTCCACCAACCCGATTTTCAAGGCCTGTTCGCCGGAAACCACGCGGCCGTCGGCGTAACTTTCCCAATCCGGTGCGAGCGCCTTGCCTTCGTTGCCGTTGATTTTGTGCGCGGCATTGCGGCCGTCGCGCACGACGCCCTTGAATTTCTGATAGGTGTCGTCAATCAGCTTTTGCACCATCGCGTGTTCTTCCGGCGGAATCTCGTTTGTCTCGCGCATGCCACTCAACATATCCTTGAACTTGCCGCTTTTGTAAACGTCCGGTGCGACGCCGATTTTGTCCATCAAGCCGCGGTAATTCAGCCCTTCCATGATGACGCCGATGCTGGCGGTGAGCGTCAAATCATCGGCGACAATCCAGCGGCTCGGCGCAGAGATGTAATAACCGCCGCTTGCCGCAAGGCTGCCCATGGAACACACCACCGGCTTCCCGTCAGGGCCATTCTGGAATTTCGCGAACAATTTGTTGATTTGGTCTGATGCCATCACTTCGCCTCCCGGCGAATCCACCTTCAGGATGACGGCCTTGACGCGGGAATCGTCCTTGGCGCGGCCAAGCTGCGCCTTGATGACATCCACCATGTTGTTGCCCGCCGGATCAGCATCGTGGCTGGTGATGATGCCGTCCACCTCGATGACGGCGATTTTGCTGTGCGCATCATTGTCCTCCAGAATACATTCTTCGAGCTTTGGCCCGATGTTGCGTGCCGAACTGGTTTTGAAGCCGCGATTAAGACCGCTCCCAATCGAGCGAGAAACACCCTGCGCGATGATGATCAGCCAGCTCAATCCGAGCAGCAGGATCAAAATGATGGAGACAATCATCCAGCCCCGACTCTTGCGCGGCTTGGGCGGCGGCGGCGAGATGACCGGCGGCGGCGTATACGTGGGCGGCGGTGGCGGCGGTGACGACGGCACGGCCTCCTGCGAAAAGGGCGTTGTTTCCATAGCGGGCGCAACCTAGCTCAAAGCGGGCGGGGGAGCAAGGCGGATTGGCAGACACATTTGCGATATGCGATTTACGATTTACGAGTCATCCACCAACTGCCGGGGGCCGCGTAAATCGTATATCGTAAATCGAAAATCTCCTCACCAGTAGTGATGCACCAGCGGCTTGATCTGCCCGGTGTAAAGCGCGCCAATTTTTTTCATCGCTGCTTTTGACAACGGCGGCAGCGCCGAGGCCGCGATGTTTTCCGCGACCTGCGCCGGGCGTTTTGCGCCGGGAATCGCGCACGTCACGGCGGGAAATTCCAGAATCCAGCGCAAAGCCAGTTGCGCCAGCGCCGCGCCCTCGGGCACGAACGCCTTCAATTCCTCCACCGCGTTCAGGCCGGTCTCGAAATCCACGCCCGCGAACGTCTCGCCGCGATCAAACTCCTCGCCGTGCCGGTTGAAATTCCGGTGGTCGTCCTTCGCGAACTTGCTCTCATGTGTGATTTTGCCCGACAACATGCCCGACGCCAGCGGCACGCGGGCGAGGATGCCCACCTTGCGCTTCTGCGCCTCCGCGAAGAGCGAATCCGCCGGGCGCTGCCGGAAAATGTTGAAGATGATCTGCACCGACTGGACGTTCGGGAATTCAATCGCCTTGAGCGCCTCCTCCACCTTTTCCACGCTCACGCCGTAATGCCGCAGCTTGCCGGCCCGGACCATTTCGTCCAGCGAGCCGAACACTTCCGGCATGTAATAAACCTCCGTGGGCGGACAATGCAGTTGCAGCAGGTCAATCGTGTCCGTGTCCAGGTTTCGCAGGCTGCGCTCAATGAACCCCGTGAGGTTCGCGTGGTTGTAACCCTCCGGCGTCTGCTTCGGCAACCGGCGTCCGGCCTTGGTGGCGATGTAAAATTTTTCCGTCCGCTCCTTGCGCAACTTCGCCAGCAGCCGTTCGCTGCGGCCGTCGCCATAGACATCAGCCGTGTCGAAGAAATTTACGCCGCCGTCGAGCGCGGCATGGAGCGCGGCGAGCGATTCCTTGTCGTCCACGTCGCCCCACGCGCCGCCGATGGCCCACGCGCCAAAGCTGATTTCCGAAACCTTCCAGCCCGTCCGGCCCAAAGTGCGGTAATTCATGCGGGTAAATTAAACGAAAAATTCCTTAACGCAAAGTCGCAAAGTCGC
>PLZL01000296.1 GCA_003152145.1 Limisphaerales bacterium | reverse complement strand
CCGAGCGGACGATTGATAATTCCGCCGCTTATCTGAATGGTTGGCTTGAACAGTTGCGGAATGACAAAACCCTGATTGTTCAGGCGGCAGCACAGGCGCAAAAGGCGGCGGACTTCATCCTTGGAAATGGCAACTCGACACGCGAGGTGAATCCGTGAACGCAATAACGCGAACGCTGAAAATCGAAGCCAACGGTGATTTTGCCTATCGCAAAATCAAGCCACGGATTCGGTTGAGCGGGCAATGGCTGGAAAAGGCCGGATTCAAGCCGGGGCATCGGGTGGAAATCTCCCCGTCGAAACCCGGTGAATTGCCGCTTCAATTCAAAGAAGAATCCCCAAAGTCAGATGATCCGTTCTAAAAAACAACCCCGACCATTTTTGGCCGGGGCTTTTTATTGATCAATTTGCTGACGCAAATGTTATGCTGGCACCAATTCAATTTTAACCTTGCGTCCCAATGCGCGGGCGGCTTTGCCCAGCGTGTTCAGTGTGGGAACGGGCACATCCAGCGCATGCACTGCGCCAGAGGAAGTGCGGCAAGGTGAGAATCTCTGGTCACGAAATCAGTTTGGTATTTTTCAAACACATGTCCCAAATATGCATATAGCTGTCCCAAATTGCGATAGAGGCCGTCCATGATTTATGCAAATTAGAAGACGTTGAAACAGTTGTGCAGTATGCGGGATCCTTGCGTGAAGGCGGCAGTTGTGGCTCGGATGCCGGACCAAACGCCCCTTCAGGCATTTCACGCATGACTCCCAACGACGGCGGTCGCGGATGCGTTGCTGGTGCCGTTTGGGGCGAGCACCCGCTGGATTTTGCGCAGGAAGTAGACGGCGGAGCGTCGCAGTGTTATTCTAGGACGAATCCGACAAATGCGGTTGAAACGGTGACCAAAACGGCCGGTTTTTATATGTGCAGTTTTTATGGTATTGGTAGCAGTGGATATATATGAGCAAATTAGCAAATCCCAAGTATAAGATATTGGTGGTGGACGATGTTGATCTCAATACTACATTTGCGCTGCTGCTCGAGTTTGACGGGCACGAAGTTCGGACGGTTTATACCGCCGAAGCGGCGCTGGCCATGCTTGAGAAACTCAAGTTCGATTTAATGATCACGGAATATTGGTTGCCGCGAATGAAGGGAGATGAACTGGCCGCACTCGTCAAACAGGAATGGCCCGATCAACCCATAATCATAGCGACAGCCAATATTGAAGAGATCAACACGGATGACCATCCGATTACCGGGGTGGATTGCCTCCTCAACAAACCTTTTTCAATGTCCCAACTGCGTGAAGCAATCAACTTGGTTCTTGAAGGTTGCGCCGGCAGTCAGCAGGGCGGTCTGGGAACTCACGGGGTGCATGTGTTCACCTCGAGGAACCGGCCAACTCGCGAAACCCACCAAGACCGTCAACGACAACGATAATTCCCCGCGTTGCCTCATGACCGATGTTACCAAAGTTTCCTTTGGGTGGGTGGGCTTGCTGGCAAGGTAGAACGAGCAGCGGCGCGGCTGACGAGCCTCCAGCACGCGCCCCGCTGCGGTCGAATACCTCGGAGGGGAGGTCCGCGCGCGTTCAGGTGGAAGACCGGGCTTTGGCCTTTTTCGCCCGCACATTTTCACCGCCGAACTCCGGGATGGTCGCGTGATGCACCAACCGATCAATCGCCACAATGGTCATCATCGGATCCTTGAAGATTTGATCCCATTTCGGGAACACCGGGTTGCTGGTGATCATCACGCTGCATCGCTCATAATGTTTGGCCAAGAGACAGCTACGACCTCTGACCTCTGCTTCATTTGCCGATGCAAACGCAATGCGTCCCTCAAAATGGCTGGTTTTGACCATCCGCTGACAATTCAACATTTTGGAATATTCGAACTCCGCCTCAAGCCCTGGATTCATTAGGGGAAACTGGTAAGGCACTAAAAAAGACACTGAATTTTCAGTCCTGCCCGATCACGCCTAGTCGCTGCATGGTCAAAGCTTCCGGCCCTGCTCAAGGCCGCCAACCTCGCTATCGTTGAATCGTCGGCAACTTCAAAGGAGGCCGCGCGATGAGCAAGCCGGAATTGCCTTCCATGTCGAGTGACGGCAAGCGGTCTTACTTCATAAGGCAACCGCTGTTTTTAACTTCTGCTCGCTGGTGATTTTGGTGCGCCTCTAACATCATTGCACGGTCTGTCCATTATCAGGTCATGGTGTATCAGATTGTGACAGGCAGGCCGCCGGTGCGGTCAACTGGAAAAATCTTGCACCGTGGCGCATGTTGTGCTCCAATGGAAAGGGCGGAGGGTGTGGCGGAGAGGGTCGGATTCGAACCGACGACGCTTGAGGGCGTTACCGTTTAGGAGACGGTTGCATTCGACCACTCTGCCACCTCTCCGCCGTGATTTGTAATTTGCCACGAATTCAGTCGGGGCACAAGGAAAAAGATTTGCGGTGCGGCCATAGTTGGCTGGACATGGCTGAAAATAAACTTTAAGAATTTTATTGACTTCTGGACATACATGCCTTAATTTCGGGGTGTATGAAAATTATAGAAAACAACGAGCAAGAGCGCAAGGAGGCGGCGTATCCTTATTACGACTTGGAATCTTGCATAAAATTCGCATCTCATCTCAAAGACCTTGGCGGTTCTAAGGGCGGCGTTAAAAAGAGCCTTCTCGCAAAGCAAGTTGGCTTGGCGGAAAGCACTCCATCTTTTTTTCAGAGACTTAGTGCCGCAAAGGTTTTTGGGATGATTGATGGATGGGGAAATTACAGTCTGACCGAAACGGGGAGAAAGTATTTTTACCCTCAAACCGAAAATGACAAGAATGAGGCCATTTTGACTATGTTTTTGGCACCGCAGGCTTTTAAGTTCATAGTGAATAGATTCGACGGGGAAAGGCTTCCCACAACTGAAATAATGGGGAACATCTTCCATCAGGAGATGAAAATTCCCGATAGCTGGAAAGATCGGGTGGCTCAGATTTTTGCCAGAAGCGCACATTTTGCAGGAATAATAGACAGCGGCGGTTTTTTGAGATATGATGCAGCCATGCATACTAGACAATCTGACAGGCCCGAAGAAACGCCGAAAAGCGAGTCAGTTCTGGACGTTCCGGTCGAATTACTGCCTACTGACGATGCGCCGAAGGGCGTTAATGCTTGGTCTTATTCAAGCAAAGGCCATCAGGTCAAAGTCCAAACCCCCGAAATTATTTCAAAAGACCTTTGGGAAACCCTCAATGCTTACGTCCAGATTTTGAAGCCAAAGGAATAAGAACACGAATCTTTCGTAAATCAGCATGAAGATATTTTCAAAAAAATTCCCCGCCAGCTTTCGCCAGCGGGGTTCACTTTGGGCGCAGCACGAATGTAACGTGCGCCGCTGTTCTAATTCTCTTTGCGGAGATTACGGCGGAGATGATGGTTCGACCCCTCCGCCCAAAAATGATTGACAAATAACAACTAAAAATCAAGCCCCGCCGGTGTTTGAGCACCGACAGGGCGTAACTAGCGCAGGATTAGCTGCGAAAGTCACATATCTTGAGGATGCGACTTCACGATAGCTTTTCCTGATGGAAAGGTCAAGTCAGAACCCAAATTTGCACCGGCAATCCAGACCGTGCGCTAATCAGCACCAGCCACGTTGAACGCACCAATTTAAGCGTGCGCCTGTTTAATCGCCGTTACACACGTCTGACGCTTGGATTTTCAAAAACGCTGGAAAACTTGAAACAATCCACTGCGCTGCTGATTGGATTTTTCAACTTTTGCCGCGTTCATTCAGCGCATGGCAAGACAACCGAGCTGCGCGACTCATAAATGGAGCAATTTGGAGGCCATTATCGCCTGTCACAATCTGATACACCATGACCCATTATCAGGACAGTGTTTCGCCTGCTCGTGAGGGCGTAGCGATGGCAGAGTATATGACGTCACTCCTAGCAATTTCCACCATTTGTTCGGGTATTTCTCATCCGGTGTTTACACTGTCGTTTATCCTTCTTCACCCTCCCTTATGCTCCGTTAATCAAAGAGCTACAGACTGTTACATCGCCGGACCCGAAACAGAAGCCATGTTAAGTATGGCTATGTTATGTGGCTGCATTTCAAAAACTTGTTCAAGCTCCATTCGGCCCGATAATTGCTAACAAACAGTTGCAGACGCTTCGGCTCACTGATTGATATGAAAACCGCAAAAAAAACGATTCTGTTCGTCGAGGACAACCCGCTTGTCCTGGGCATTTATCGGAATTGGTTACAGCGTGACGGATTTCAGGTCGAATCCGCCGATGATGGATTGGTGGCGCTGGAAAAGCTGCCGCAACTGAAGCCCGATGTGGTGATCCTGGATTTGATGTTGCCCCGCTTGAACGGGCTGGAAGTCCTGAAATTCATCCGTGAACACGCCGACCTCAAGGCGATACCGGTGCTGATTTTATCCAACGCTTACCTGGAGGAACCGGCTTCCAAAGTCATGATCGCGGGCGCAAACAAGCGGATGTTGAAGACGCAATGCACGCCGAAAAAATTGATCGAGGCCGTCCGCGAATTGCTGGACATTACTCCCGCGTCGCATCGCCGGTCGCAGAACGATTCCGTTTTGGCCGAGGCGAACGAAGCCTTGCTGAAAGAAGCGCGAAACAACTTGTTAGAGGACGCCCCCAAGGAAATTGCCCGCATTCGCGAACTTTGTCTGGCCTTCGTCAAGACGGCCGGTTCACCTGCGAACAAAGAACATCTGAACGATTTATATCAGCAGGTGCGGTTCCTTTGCACGCGCGTCGGTTTGGGAGACTGTCCAAAAGTCGCGCTCCTCGTGAGCGCGCTGGAGGCGATGCTCTTTGATATTATTTTCAAAAAGTCATTGCCGTCACCGTCGGTTTTGCAAACCATCGCGCAGGCAGTGGATTGTCTGGGGCGCCTGTTCCAGAATGGCGACGTTCATTCCGCAGACGACATTCTCAAGGCGAAGGTGCTCATCGTGGACGACGACCCGGTCTGCAATTTCGCGACGCTGTCCGCCATGAAGCGCGCCAAACTCGAGGCCATCAGCACGGAGCTGCCGGCGCACGCATTGGAGCTGGCACAAACCGAACTTTACAGCATCGTGCTGCTCGACGTCAACATGCCCGGTATGAGCGGGTTCAAGCTTTGCGAAAAAATCCGTCTGCTGCCTCAATACAAAAGCACACCAGTCATTTTTGTCACGTCCTACAGCGAGTTCCAAAATCGCGCGCAGGCCGTTTTGAGTGGCGGCAATGATCTCATCGCCAAGCCGATTTCTCCCTTGGAACTCGTGCTCAAAACTATCCTGCGCCTCGTCGAGTCTTCAGAAGAGCGTGCGGTCAAATCGCCCGCCGGGGAGAAAACACGTTTCACGGTTGCGCCGGCGGTTTCCAGCGTGATCGAAGAAATTGAGTTGCGTGCGGAGCGAATGCCCGCGGCGGGGGAAAGCGAAAAGGCCAAAACCGCCGAGCA
>PLZL01000252.1 GCA_003152145.1 Limisphaerales bacterium | reverse complement strand
GCGCGACCTTCAGCGCGAACGAAAGCCCCGCGATGCCGCTGCCGAGAATTAGAAAATCGAACTGCTTCATCTCAAAGTTGTGCGTTGTCAATCAACCGCGTCTTGCCGATGAAAACGGCGAGCGCGACATGCACGCCGCTCGTGATCTTTGAAACGGGTGACAAAGTATCCGGTTCGAAAAACTCCACGTAATCCAATCGCGCAGCCGGCTCGCTTTCAATGAACTTTTTCAAGTCCGTCTTCAGTTTCGCCGCGGAAACTGTTCCTGATTGTCTCACGGCAGCTTGTGCCTTTTGAATCGCACGCCAGAGCACGGTTGTCTGACGCCGCAAATCACCGACAAGATATTTGTTCCGCGAACTCATCGCCAGTCCGTCAGCTTCGCGCATCGTCGGCGCGACGACAATTTTTACCGCGAAATTCAAATCCGCCACCATGCGTTTGATGATGGCCATTTGCTGAAAATCTTTTTGTCCAAACATCGCCACGTCCGGCAGCACGAGATTGAACAGCTTCGCCACCACCGTCGTCACGCCGCGAAAATGCGTTGGCCGCGCCGCGCCTTCCATTGTTTGCGAGAGTTTTTCCTCGACGACGTAAGTGCTGAAATTGGTGGGGCGAGACTCCGTCGAGCCTGAATTGGAATACATTTCCGCGTCGCTTGGCGTGAAGACGACATCTACACCGGTTTCCCGGCACATCTTCAAATCGCGTTTCAAGTCGCGCGGGTATTTGGCGAGGTCTTCCATTGGTGCGAACTGCGTCGGGTTGACATAAATGCTGACAACGACTTTGCCGTTTTTGCCGACGCGCTTGCGTGCTTCGCGCACGAGGCGCAAATGGCCGGCGTGCAAATAACCCATCGTCGGCACAAAACCGACGCGAATGCCCCGGCGCTTCCATAGCCGGGCGCGTTTCTGCATGGCGGCGGCATTCGAGATGATTCGCATGAGACTGGTTTAACCGAATCGCGCGGCGATTTCACTAAAGAAAAAGCCGCGCCGGAAATCTTCCAGCGCGGCGGAGTTCCCCACCAACTTTCTCAGGCCTTGGCAAACAGATGCGTGTGCTTGCTGCACGACTCGTTGGTCGGCGCGTCGGCTTCACGGTCATTCGGCTGGACAATGCTGTTCGCCAGCATCCAAGCCTCGACCTCCTCGCCGCTGATGTCGGCGAGCATCTGGCCGTTGATCTCGACGCACGGGCTCAATGGCTGGCCGCTCTTTTCCATCATTTCCTGGCGCTGCAACGGGTCGTTGATGATGTCACGGTCCTCGAACGGCAGGTCGTATTTGCGCAGCACGGCGCGGACGCCCTGGCTCCAGCCGCAGGTCGGTTTCAAGTAAGCGATAATTTTTGGTTTTTCCATAGTTTTGCAAAAATTGTCTTTGCGATGACAATATAGTGCCACAATGCTCGGAACATGCAAGGTGAATTTTAACGCTCCGTTTCGCGCTGGCGCTGGGCGAGAACTTTTTGCGACGGCGTGTAATTCGCGATGAACTCGCGGTAAAATTCCGCGGAGGTTCCGGCGGCAATCGCCACGCGCACTTCGGCCATGATTTTCAGAAACAAATGCGAGTTGTGGACGCTCACCATTCGCAGGCCGAGTATTTCATTCACGTTCAACAAATGCCGCAGATACGCGCGCGTGAAATTTTTGCAGGCGAAGCATTCGCAGCCCTCCTCAATCGGACGGAAATCCGCCTTGTAGGCGCCGCCTTTGAGGCCGAACGCGCCGCGCCGCGTGAACGCCGTGCCGTTGCGCGCGACGCGCGTCGGCAGCACGCAGTCGAACATGTCCACACCGCGTGCAATCAACTCGATCATCTGGGCGGGCGTGCCGAGTCCCATTGCGTAACGCGCCCGATTCGCCGGCAAAAATGGTTCGGTCAATTCAATCGCCTTCAACATCTCCGCCTCTGGTTCGCCGACGCTCACGCCGCCGATGGCGTAGCCGTCAAATTCCATCGCGACGAGCGCCTTGGCGCATTCCTCGCGCAAGGCGGCGTTGCTGCCACCTTGCACGATGCCGAAAACTTTTTGTCCGTCGGCGCGGGGCTGTTCACGACATTCACACGCCCAGCGGATGGTGCGTTCGACGGCGAGACGCTGTTCCTTGGCGGGCGCATCGTGCGGCGGACATTCGTCGAAAACCATCGCGATGTCCGAACCAAGCACGCGCTGGATTTCCATCGCCTCCTTTGGGCCAAGAAATAAAAGCGAGCCGTCAATGTGCGACCGAAATTCAACACCGTGCGGTTCTATTTTCCGGATTTTGGCGAGGCTGAATACCTGAAAACCACCGCTGTCGGTGAGAATGGGTTTTTCCCAATTCATGAACTGGTGCAGGCCGCCCGCGGCGCGGATGATGTCGAGGCCGGGGCGCAGATTGAGATGGTAGGTATTGCCGAGGATGATTTGGGTGCCCATTTCGCGGAGTTCGCGCGGGTCGAGCGCCTTCACGCTGGCCTGTGTGCCGACCGGCATGAACACCGGCGTCTCGACGACGCCGCGCGCCGTGGTCAATTTTCCCAGACGCGCCTTGGTTTGCGAATCGGTTTTGAGGAGTTCAAACATCGCGCGAAGGTTCAATCAAAACGGTGCGATTGAACATGAAATTTTGAGTTCGGTTGCGCTCATTCAAGGGTTGCCCGTCAAGTTTAGCAAGTGTCGGGCTTCAAACAAAAAGGTCCACCACCAGACCAACAGCACGCCTCCGCGCAGATAGAATAAAACCGCTAGAAATCCCATGACGATTCGACCAGCCAAGAGAGCCACCAGTAGCAGCGATGGAAATGGCGTTGAGAGCGACCGAATTCTCATCGCCAGTATGCAAGCTCCGAACAGGACGGTCAGGCTGGTTGCCACCCAACGGTTCCTAAGAAGTCGCATGAGCCATGCAAAGGGGGCGAAGAGCAGGAACAATTGGTTGAAAGCCAGGGAAAACAGCCCGAAGGCAAACCACTGTCTCAGGTCCGTTGGATATTCCTCCGGCATTTTGGAACGGAGTGACGGGTCAAACCACAGATGAAACACTGCTGCCGCGACGATTCCAACCAAAGTCGCCGCAATGAACGGTCCTGGTTTCGACTTGAGAACAAAGACCGGACGATGGGTGTATTGCGTGTGCCACGCAAAGACAAAACCCCAAAGGACAATGCCGCAAAGGAAAATCGCGCCCTCCAGATACCAGATCGGGGCGGAACGGCCAGTCCAGAGTGATATGCGGGGATAACAAGCCAGCGCCGAGGCCAAGGCGGCGATGACCGCCAAATTCAAGACACGTGGTTGGAGAAGATGGCGCACGATTTGCGTGACGGTTGCCGGACCACAGGCTACGCCATCCGGCCGGCGCAGCCAAGACGCTTCTCACTGATTGCGAAGCTCGGCAAACGATACATCCACGAACAGATCGGCGGCGATTTTTTCCAAGTCCTTTTTCAGTGCGGCGAGTTCGCAGCGGTCGGGTAGTTGCAACCGCGCGCCGGCCTTGAACAGCGTCTCGCCGGACATCGGGGCGCTGACAACCTCGCTGGAAAATTCCTCAACATTCACGCCCGCCCGCGCGAGCGCGCCGGTGATTTCGCGGACAATGCCCGGCCGGTCGCTGCCGACGATTTCAAGCTTCGCCTGCGGGCCTGGCGTTGCCGAAACTGTTTTTGGGTCTGTGTGGACAACGACATTAAGCCCCGAGATTTTTTGGAGCGCGGCCAGCAGCGATGATTTTTCCCCCGCCGGAATTTCAATCCGCAGAATTCCGGCGAATTCACCGCCGAGCCGGCACATACGGCTTTCAAGCCAGTTGCCGCCGTGGCCGGCCACGGCGCGCGCGACGGACTCGACCAGCCCGGTGCGGTCCGGGCCGATGAGGGTCATCACCAACGGGATTTGCATGGGGGTTTGGTAAAGGTTTCCGGCCCGGCTGGCAAGCGATTCCCACGGAGGCAACCATCAGTTGCCGTGAATTTGACGATTCGCCAGACTGAAATCGTTCGTAATACCCGCTTTTTTTGCATTTTTTACTTTTCAGTCCAGCTTATTTGTGCTAAAGATAAGGGCAACGAAAGATTGATTATGATACTCGATTACGCACTGGAAAAATTCCCGCTTTCGGCCAAATTGCGCGAGGGGACGGCGATCGTCGTGCGGCCGCTGGCCAAACGGGACGCCGCCCGCCTGCACAAATTCTTTCTCGCCGTGCCCGAGGAGGAGCGGCTCTTCATCAAGCAGCCGATTTTTGAGGGCACGCTGTTCAAGCAATGGTGCCAGCATCCCGATTATGAGCACAACCTGCCGTTGATCATGCTGCACGGCGAAAGGATCATTGGCGAAGCGACGTTGCACCAGCGGCTCGGCGGCTGGAAACGGCACATCGGTTTGATCACCGTGCTGACGCATCCGAATTATCGCGGGCGTGACGTGGCCAAAATGCTGGTGGAGGAGCAGGTCGAAATTGCGCGGAACATGGGGTTGTGCCGGCTCGAGGCTGAGTTGAACGGCGAACGCAAGGTCGCCATCCGCGCCTTGGAGCAGATTGGTTTCCAGCCCCTGATGAAGGTGGAGGATTACGTGCTCGACATGAAGGCCGTCATGCACGATTACGTGGTCATGGGCATGGATTTGCGGACGGACGAGGAATACGCGGGCGTCGGCGGCTGAACCTCAAGGCTGGTTGGTGATTTTCCGCCAGTCCGCGCCGTGCGTGCCGGCGTAAATCGCAAAAGCCTTTTCGTTTTGAATCAGCACCGCGCGCACGACGCTCGAATCGTCGGCACGGCCCATATCCAAAATGCTTTCGGGAATGAGCCCCATTTTTTTATGCGCGTAAAGCAGCGCGAACACCGCCTGCGCAACGGCGGTGTAGGGCAATTCCTTGTAGGCGCCTTCCACCGCGTCCTCGACCGCGTCGGCGAGGAATTCGAGCTGGTTCACGAGATGCGGANNGGCAATTTATGAAAATCCCCGCGCCCGTCAAAGCGAAATCGCCATGACGAATCGCGTTTTCATCAGCCCGGCTTCCTGCTAGAAATACGGCGTGCAAGATTTAATCGCCAAAGCCGAGACCCTGCTCGAAGCGCTGCCGTATATCCAGAAATTCAACGGCGCGACCTTCGTCCTCAAATACGGCGGCAGTTTCATGGACTCGCCCGACGCGAACGTCCGCCACAGCGTCGCGCGCGACATCGTTTTTCTCGAAGCCGTTGAAATCAATCCCGTCGTCGTCCACGGCGGCGGCAAATCCATCACCCGGGCGATGGAAAAGGCGGGATTGAAGGCGGATTTCATCCAGGGCCAGCGCGTCACGGATGAGGCCACGTTGAAAATCGTGGACGACGTTTTGACGGGCGAGATCAATCCGGAGATTGTCAAAACCCTCAAGGAGCTTGGCGGCAGACCGGTCGGCTTTGCCGGGCGGGACATTTTCAAATGCCGCAAGCTGTGGCTCGACGACAAGGAAAATCCTGGCAGGAAAATTGACATCGGTTATGTTGGCGAAGTCATCGAGGTCAATGTCGCGCCGCTGAAGGAATCCATGTGGTGCGGTTTCACGCCGGTCATCAGCCCGACCGCGCGGGGCGAGGACGGGAAAATTTACAACTGCAATGCCGACGTTGCCGCCGCGATGGCCGCCATCGCGCTCAACGCCAAACGGCTCGTGTTCATGAGCGACGTGCCCGGCCTAATGCGCGACCCGAAGGACGCTTCAACCGTCATCGTCCATTTGCAAACCGGCGAAGTTCCCGGTCTCAAAGCCGTCGGCATCGTGGACAAAGGCATGATTCCGAAGGTGGACAGCGCCGNNGAAAAAGTTTCGTTCGTGGACGGCCGCGTGCCGCACGCGGTCATGCTCGAAATCTTCACCGACAAGGGCGTGGGCACAGAAATCGTTTTGTAGTTGCCGCAAAAACGCACAAAATTCACAAAAAACATTTTCCATTTTGCGTCTTTTGTGCATTTTCGTGGCTAAATTGTGAAAGAAATTTTTCCATCACCGCCGCCGCTCGTTCACAACCAGTTCGAGTCGGTGCGCGACTTGTTCAGCAAAAACGTTGTGCCAAGCTACGGGCGGTTCGACCTCGCATTGAGCCACGGCGCGGGCAGCTACATTTTTGATCTCGCCGGCAAACGCTATCTCGACCTCGGCAGCGGCATCGCGGTTTGCTGCCTCGGCCACGCGCATCCTGCCATCACCGAGGCGCTCGTCGTGCAATCAAAAAAATTGATCCACGTCTCGAATTTATATTTCACGGAACCGCAGGGGCGGCTGGCCGCCGAAATCGTCAAACGCATCGGCGCGGGCAAATGCTTTTTCGCCAACAGCGGCGCGGAGGCGAATGAAGGTCTGTTCAAGCTTGCGCGGAAATTCGGCCACGACGAGGGGCGTTTTGAAATCTTGACGGCGACGAATTCCTTTCACGGCCGGACGCTCGCCGGCATTGCCGCCACCGGCCAGGACAAGGTGAAAAAGGGGTTCGAGCCGCTGACGCCGGGTTTCCGGCACATTCCGTTCAACGATCTGGCAGAGGCGCGCGCGGCGACTTCGCCCGCGACCGTTGCCATCTTGATTGAAGGCGTGCAGGGAGAAGGCGGCGTCACGCCCGCGACGCCGGAGTATCTCCTCGGCCTGCGTGCTTTGTGCGACGAGAAGAAGCTGTTGTTGTTCGTGGATGAAGTCCAATGCGGATATTTTCGGACGGGAAAATTCCTGAGCTTCCAGCGGATTTTGGAAAGCGTTTCCGGCGGCGCAAAGTTTCTGCCCGATGGCATTTCGATGGCCAAATCGCTCGGCGGCGGATTTCCCATCGGCGCATTCTGGGTGCGCGCGCCGTTTGCGGATTTGCTCGGCCCCGGCACGCACGCCTCGACGTTTGGCGGCACGCCATTGGCCTGCGCCGTCGCGCTGAAAATTCTCGAAGTGATTGAACGCGAAAAGCTGGATGAGCACGCGCGCAAGCTCGGCGAATGGCTGAAAAATGAATTGGAACGGCTTGTGAAAAATTATCCGGGCGTCGTCAAAAACGCGCGCGGGCTTGGTTTCATGCTTGGACTTGAACTCGTGGGAAAAGAAAAAATTCCCGCGCTCGCTTCCAGCGACAAATCGGCGGCAATTCAATTCACAAATCGGATGCACGGGGCGGGCGTGCTGGTGATTCCAGCCGGAACACAAGTCATTCGACTTTTGCCGCCGTTGAATCTGAAGCCGCAGGAAGCCGGTGAAGGCATTGCCAAAATTGAGGAAGTTGTCAAATCGCTCGTCTGATTTTGCATGACTCCCGCCGCTCACAGGCATTTGTCCAAACGCGACCCGGTTTTGCGGCGGCTGATTCGCGAGCACGGGAAATGCGCGCTCACGCCGGAAAAACGCCGCTCGCCGTTCCAATCGCTCGTGCAGGCCGTCGCGCACCAGCAACTCAACGGCACGGCGGCGAACACCATTCTGACGCGGTTCAAAAAACTTTTTCCCGGCCGGAAATTTCCGCGCCCGGAGGATTTGGCTGGCGTGACGGACAAACAAATCCGCGCCTGCGGCTTTTCCTTTGCCAAGATCAAATCCATCCGCGACATTGCGGAGAAAACGTTGTCCGGCGTCGTGCCTTCTTCGCGGCAGATCGTGAATTTGTCCGACGACGAAATCATCGCGCGGCTGACGGCAGTCCGCGGCGTTGGACGCTGGACGGCAGAGATGCTGCTGATATTCCAGCTTGGCCGGCCTGATGTTCTGCCCGCCGGCGATTTCGGCGTGCGCACCGGATTTCGCCTCGCCTACAAAAAGCGCGCGATGCCCAAGCCGAAGGAACTGCTGAAGTTCGGCGAACGCTGGCGGCCGCACGCCACGACCGCCGCGTGGTTCCTCTGGTGCGCAGCGGACGCGGCGAAGAAAAAGAAGTGACTCCGGGCCGCGTTTTGGCTATAAAATTCCCTTTGGGTGAAAATTCCCAAAATCTTTTGGTTTATGAAACATTTGCTGTCATTGGAAAAACTGCCGGTCGCGGACTTTGAAAAAATCCTGCGCGAGACAGCCGTATTCAAGCGCGAGCGCGGCCATCACAAAAAGCAGCCGCTTGCGGGACAGACCTGGGCGCTGATGTTTTCCAAGCAATCCACGCGCACGCGGCTCTCGTTCGAGGTCGGCATCCGTGAACTGGGCGGCCAACCGATGTTTTTGAGCGCGGTGGACATCCAGCTTGGGCGCGGCGAGCCGATCAAGGATACGGCGCGCGTCATGGGCCGCATGGTCCACGGCGCGGTCATCCGCACCTTCGCGCAGAGCGACGTGGAGGAATTCGCCGCCTATTCAGACATCCCGACCATCAACGCGCTGACCGACGATGCGCATCCGTGCCAGATTCTTGCGGACATTTTCACGTTTCAGGAAAAACGAGGTTCCATCAAAGGCAAAATCATCGCGTTCATCGGCGACGGCGCGTGCAACGTGGCGAACTCGTGGATCTGGGCCGCGTCAACCCTCGGCTTTTCGCTGCGCATTGCGTCGCCGAAAAAATTCCAGCCGTCGGCGGAACTGCTGAAGCGCGCCGGCGGAAACATTTCCGTGACCAGCGACATCAAGGCCGCCGCGAAAGGCGCGGATTTACTTTATACCGATGTCTGGATTTCGATGGGCAAGGAAGCGGAGGCGAAGGAACGCATCAAGATTTTGACCGGCTACCAGATCAACGCCGCGTTGGTGAAGCTGGCCAAACCGGACGCGCTGGTGATGCACTGTCTGCCCGCGTATCGCGGCAAGGAAATTGATGAGGCGACCTTAGAGGCCCATGCCGACACGATTTTCGAGGAGGCGGAAAACAGGCTGCACGTGCAGAAGGCGATTCTGAATTGGGCAGTTTCTTGACCGTTTTGGTTTCGGTCAATAACGACAAGCAAATCCGCACTTTCGCCAATATCTTCAATGGAATAGGCCACTTTTACACTTCGCTTGCGTTCCCTTGTGTGTCCCTGCGTTGACCTGCCAAAGTGCAATCAAAATGCAATCAATGGCTTTTACGCTGGCGTGGCACAGGACGGTTTAGACCACCATCGGCATACATCTGGGCAGTCAAAAGCGCGGCCAGCGTGACGCAGCAAAGCTGGCAGGGCATTATCGCGGGCGGCATCGTGGCGAGTGGCCGGGTGAGGTTTGGAATTTAAGGAATCTGTTAATTTTCGCGGGGCGACCCGTCTGGGCGGAGTGGCGGGGTAGGGGGCAAAATTGCGTTCGCTGTCCGTGCGTGGGTGTCCCGCTTTTAGCAAACTTGCCTCTTATGAGGCTCGCCTGATACGCTCCGCGCATGGCCGTTGGCGATGCCCGCACTCACGAAGTCACTTTTTGCAGCCGCGTTTCAAAGTGGGCTGACTCACTATTTTCTCAAAATCCATCTTGGAATTTTTCCCGCACGGAAATTGAGCAATCAAAAGGCATAAAAACGAAGCGTTCGGATTTGCGGATTTACGGCACGAAAAACGAGCTGATGCTTGCGGGCGAAGTGAAAATGCCGGGGACAGTCGAAGGTCGAAACGCTTACAATACTGATTTGATTGACGACGCTTTTCAAAAAGCGTCCAGTGCCGGAGCGGAATTTTTCTTCACTTGGAACGTCAACAAACTCGTTCTGTTTGATTCAAAGAAATGGAATCTGCCGATAATGGAACGGCGCGTGCGGGAATTTGATCTCGGCCTCGATCTGGAAAAGCCCGATGACGTTGACCGCCCGGAAGTTGAAAAACGACTCCTCGCCTTTCTCGCGGAATTTTTCGGCCAATTCCACGAAATCGCCGCTGGCAAGAAACCTGATTGGGGTATGCCGCCGGATGAATTTTTCATCCGCGCCTTTGAAAGTCATATTGATTGGCCGGTGAAACTCACGGCGGAATTTCTCACGGAAAAATCCGCCGCAGACAAAACTTTCGACACGCATTTACAAGAATGGATGTCGGGCGATCAAGGCTGGCAAGTCATTCGCGGAGATCAAAATATCTGGCGCACGCTGATTGACCGCGCCGCGCGCACGCTTTGTTACGTTTTCTCGAATCGCCTTTTGTTTTACGAATCCGTTCGCCGGAAATTTACCAGTCTGGACGAAATCAAAATCCCAAAAAAAACTTCCGCGCCCGGCGAACTGGACATTTATTTCCGCAAGGCGTTTCAAAACGCCGTGAACGAAACCGGCGATTACGAAACACTTTTTTATCCCGCCGAAAAAGATTGGGCTGGCACGCTTATTTTCGCGCACAAATTCGCGGCGGATGCTTGGCGTTCCGTTTTGGGCGAACTTCACCAGTTCAATTTCAAGGAAATCCGCACGGACATTTTNNGACGTGGTGAACGCCTTTTGCATCCGCAAGGCCGATGACGTTGTTTTCGATCCCGCGTGCGGCTCTGGCAGTTTTTTGGTTCGCGCCTATCATCGCAAGGCATGGATGGCCGAAGACAAAAGATTTACGCATCCCAGCGTTTCCCACCAAGACCGCATCGCCGAAATTTACGGCTCGGACATTTCACTTTTCGCCGCGCATCTGGCGACACTCAATCTGGCATCACGCGACATTAACGAAGAAGAAAATTATCCGCGCATCGCCCGCAGAAACTTTTTTGAAATCCGTGAAGGCAAAGAATTTTGGAAATTGCCACGCGGCTTGCGCGGCGAGAAAACGATTGAACCGATTTTTCTTCCAAAATTGAATGTCGTTGTCGGCAATCCGCCTTACGTCCGGCAAGAATTGATTGCAAAGCGCGGCGACAAGCCCAAGCCCAAGCCGATGCAGGCGAAGGAAGATTTGTTTGAACTCTGCGAAGAACTTTGGGGCGTCAAACTTACCGGGCGAAGTGATTTGCATTGTTACTTTTGGCCGGCGTCAACCGCGTTTTTGAAAGATAATGGCTGGTTTGGTTTTCTCGTTTCATCGTCTTGGCTTGACGTGGAATACGGATTTGCCTTGCAGGAATGGGCTTTAAGAAACTTCAAAATTCACGCGATTTTGGAAAGCAATGCCGAGCCGTGGTTTGAAGATGCCCGCGTGAAAACGTGCGCCGTGATTTTGCAGCGTTGCGACGATGAAGCCGAGCGCAACGAACAATTGGTGAAATTTGTCCGCTTGGACGTGCCGCTTGCAGACATTTTAGGCGAACGCAAAGATGAAAATTCGCGGCAAACTGCCGCCGAAAAATTCCGCGACATCATTTCACGGTGCAAACAGGACGCGGCGCGCGATTAATTCCGAATTGTAGTTGTCCCGCAGAAAAAACTTTGGGAAGACGGTTTGCGGGCTGGAAAATTATTTGAACTGCAAAAGTTGCGCGACAAGACGGCGGGCGTCAAAGCGGAAGCCGTGAGCGAGGAAGAGGACGAAACGGCGGAAACAAGCGCAACTGCAACTGAATTTGAGACAATGGCCGCGAGCGGATACGGCGGCGGCAAATGGGGCAAATATCTTCGTGCGCCGAATCTGTATTTCCGAATCATGGAGCGTTACGCCAGCCGGTTTGTGCCGCTGGGCGAAATTGCAATTATCCGCCGTGGTATCACAAGTGGCTGCGACAGTTTTTTTATGCCGCGTGATGTTTCGCAAGAATTTTTGGATGAGTATTCAAAACTCGAATGGAACGACGCGCCTTTGCACACACACTGCAAACGGTCAGAAGTCGAATCGGGGGAAGTGAAACTTATCAAAACTGGCAGCGGTGATGATACGGTGCATCCGATTGAAGCGAAGTATCTCGCGCCGGAAGTTCACAGTTTAATGAATGTGAGTAGTCCTGTGATTCGTGCAAAAGGTTTAGACCGTCTTGTTTTATTGGTGTCAGAGCCAATGCAAAAACTGAAAGGAACTTACGTTCAAAAGTATTTGCGATACGGAGAAAAGACGCCGTTTGCTTCAAAGAAAAGCAAAGCTGTTCCTGTCGCAGAACGCACAAGCTGTCAGGGGCGCGATCCGTGGTATGATCTCACTGGAAATTCGCCCGGCGCGTTTTTCTGGCCGATGGCGCAACAATATCGGCACATCATACCGGCCAATCCTGAAAATCTAATTTGCAATCACAACTTGTTTGACATTCATCCGTTTGAATTGGACAAGCAAGCAATTGACATTTTGACGCCTGTTGCCAATTCAACTTTGGTTGCCAATTTCAAAACTTTTTACGGTCGCTACGCGGGCACGGAAGGAAATTTGAAAACAGAAGTTGTGGACGTGAATCTTTTGGAAATTCCTGAGCCGCGCAATGCGCCAAAAGCAGTTACCAAAAAATTGCAAGATGCCTTTGCCCAGCTTTCCGCGCGAAATGTTGGCGGCATGGTTGAAGAAGCGTTCATGGAGTGCCGTTCATCCGAACGCATAAAAAAGCTGGCGGAAAATCCGATTGAACTGCCGGAAGAATTAAAACAGTCAGACCGCCGCGATCTCGACTTGGCGGTTTTTGAATTGCTTGGCGTGAGTGACTCCCGCGAGCGCGAAAAGTTGGTTGAAGAATTGTATCACGAAACGGCAAATCATTTCCGGCAAATCCGAATTGTCGAAGTTCAAAAACAGGAACAACGGGCAAAATCCGATGGCCGCGAGTTTCGCACGGATGAATTGGCCGCTGATTTGTGGGACAGCCTGCCGGACGAAGACAAGCAACCGCTCGCGGCATGGCTGGTGAACGAAGTTCCCGATGGCCTGCTGTTGAACATCCCCGAAGGCGACGCTCGCCTGCCGGACGCCAGCGACTTTTTGGACGCCAGCACGGTTTTTTTCCGCGCGCCCGGCGCGGACAAAGCCGACTTCAAGCCGCTTAAACTGCCAAGCCGTCCGCACGCGGAATTAGTTCACTTCGCATGGCAGCAAAACATTCACGGAAAAATGGCGTTGCCCAAAACCGAAAAAGCCGCACGCGAATTGTTCACTGGCGCAACGGCGCGATTGAAGTCACTGACAGTAAAAGCCGACGAACTCGCCCGCAGCCGCACCAGCGACGAGCGCAAGGCACTCGACTTATCTCGGCTGCTGGTGCATTGGATGATAAACGGCAAGCCAAGCCGCGAAGCAAAACAAAAGAGTTTGGCTGAAAAAACCGGAGATTGAACCGGCGCAAAAATGAAATTCACGATTGAGCGAAAAGTTCTCATCAAAATGCTCAAGATGCTTTCTCTGGGCGGCGTGGCGCAAGACGACCATTTGCGGATTGCCGCGCAAGACGGGGAGATCGCCTTGACGGTTGAAGACCGGGCTGGAACTTCGTATGTAGCCATCGTTGAAAAAAAGGGCGTTTGCTTTTTCCGCTTCAAACAGTTCCTTCCATTGCTTCGCACTTACAAGGATACAAAACGCCTAACGATTGAAGTCAATCCGCGGGAAATAAAATTCGGCAGCACCAGCATCAGCCGTGGGCTTTGGGAAATTTCGCTGTTCGAGAATCCCGCCATCGCGCCACTGACATTGCCAAAGTTCGCGGACGCGCCGCCCGACAAACCCGACGCTGAACAAATGGAGTTGGGCGACGAGGCGCAAGACACGCTCCGGCGTGGAAGGCTGGGGCGCATTTGATCGCGTATGCTGGTCTTCATTGATGAATCAGGCGACCCCGGCTTGAAGCTCGACTCCGGCTCGACGGATTATTTCATCGTAACACTTGTGGCCTTTGAGGAAAACGACGAGGCACAGTTGGCGGATCAGCGGATTCAATTGTTGAAGCATGAGCTTGGGTTTCCGCCGCATTTTGAATTTCATTTCACCAGCGTCAAAGGTTCTTACCGCGCAGCGTTCCTGTCCGCCGTGGCGAGTTACGGCTTTTTTTATTTCAGCATTGTCATCAACAAGCGGAAGCTCACGGGTGAAGGATTCAAGTTCAAGGAGTCGTTTTACAAATACGCCTGCGGTTTGGTTTTTGAAAACGCCAAGCCTCACTTGAACAACGCGACGGTGGTGATTGATGGAAGTGGCAGACGGGAATTTCGGCGGCAGCTTGGAAGTTATTTGCGGAGACGCATCAATGACGCAAAGGGCGATGCGCGTTTCATCAGGAAGATCAAGATTCAGGATTCACAACGGAATAATTTGCTGCAATTGGCGGACATGATTTGCGGAGCGGTGGCACGGAGTTACAGCCAAAAGGATGACGCGGAAACGTATCGCCGCCTTGTCGCGCATCGGGAAATTTACGTTCAATTCTGGCCAAAATAAAAAACTCCAGCTCTATCCTTTCGGAACGCACACCATACGGTGACAGTTCAAGCCGGAGTTATTATCCGGCCCAACACTACACGACTCGCGTGTAGGCGTCAAGCCTTAACGGATAGCGGAACCGACCGCATTTAACCGGCGCGTTACCCGCTGAATTACCGCTTGTCCCAATGTAAGACCGCCTAGGCTGCACCAATGTTACCCGGTTCAAATTTGCAGGGTAACGAAATAGCAACTTGCTCAAACGAAAGACCTTAACCTAGATAAGCGCAATCCATCAAACGCCCGAAAACCCGTGAAAGAGAGCGAAAACGTTCGCGCGTGCGCGAGCCATGTGAAGGACAGGTTTGACACCCGTGCATTTACCGCTAAAACCCAGCAAATTACCGTGTATTTCTCGCTAAAATGTAGCACGCGAGAAAACAGCGGGAGAATAGCGGGAAAATTGCTTGGTCAATGCGAGAAGCATAGCTGGGCAAAATCCCCGCTTAAGCTGGCTGTTAGCCTAGGAAAAAGAGTGTTGCCGCGCACGCGCACGCACACGCGAGTCATTTATTTGCAAGGCCGGTGACAAAGGCGATGTCCCGATCTGCCGTGCGCCATTGGCGGGCAAACTTTTCTTTTACGAATCGGTGGATTGCCATTTTCGGCACACCACGAGCAAGCAGGCGAGCCACGCAACCACGCCGCTCGTCAATTTCGCGCTGACTGCCTTTGCCGTAGGGCACGCGCTGGCCGCGCCGGATTACGGGTTGTTTGGGTGTTGTCATGGTAAAATGTTCGGTCGTCAATCAGCCGGTAGGTTTGGGCATGGCGCGGTTGCCGCCGTTCGCCGGTTTTTTCCAGTTGGCCGTCGTCGCAAAGTTTGCGAATGGCGCGGGCAGCCGTGCGGTAACTGCCACCAGCCACAAGGCCAGCATCCCGTGCTCCAAGAAAAAATTCGTCACTCCCGGCGTCGGCGCAATGTTGGCGGACGGCAAACAAAATCTTTTCGTGCGGCAACGCGGCGTGCGGAAATTCTTTGTGGCGTGTCCAACGAATCCATTTTTCGGCTGCGGATTTGAACCAACTTTTACGCCGCGCCCCTTCAATACTGTCGCGCAACTCGCGTCGGTATTCGTCAGCCGAGCAACGTAGCCGGACGCCTTGCCGGTTGTGTTCACGCAACCATGATTCAAACGCGGAGTCAATTTGCCGGGCGGTCAATGGCTCCCGAATCCGTTCGGCGTGCAACGCGATTGCTTTTCCCAATGCCAGCAACGCGCCATGCGTTTTTGCCGTCTCGCCTGATACTGGCGCAGTGTTGGCGAAGTGCTGCCCAAACCAATTCCAACAAGTTAAAGCCAATTCACCACCATAGAGCGATGGCACACAGCGAGTGAATCCCCTTAACCGCTGTGTGACATCCGGTAGAACTATCGGCAGAACATCAGCGGACGGATTGAACCACAAGCCACGATCAAAGCTGACGAAACTTGCGCGGCAAACATCCTTGCCGGATTCGTCGGTGTCGCGTCCGTAGGTGTTGCGGACGTGTTCGGCGACTTGTTCAAAAGCGGCGGTGTGATTCTCTGGCGAGCAAGGCGGGATTCTGAAAATCAGCCGCACGCCTTCACCGCGAGCGGATCGAAACGCAGCAAGACAAAACCTGTCGGCGACGGCTGCTTGCAAGCCGGCGACGGCTCCGGCTTCGCCCAGGTCGTCTAGGTCAACGCCGATTTGCCCGGAGTGGCTGACAAGCCCGGAGTTTTGCCGGTAAGAGAACACGCCCGCCCATGTTGCATAGGGGAGCGCGAGCTTGGCCGCCTTTTGTTCCGCGCTGTCAAGTGGCAACGAGCGGACACGCGCAACCGTGTCCTGCCACGCGCCAGACTGAATACCCAGCAACACGTCGCCCGTGCTGCGTGTTTCCAGCAAACCGGGGCGGCGCACGTCCAAGCCAAAAGAAACAGGCGCGGAGATGTTGGCGGGCGTCGTCATCCAACTTCAATCATTCGACGCCTCCTTCAAGGAATCGGTTAAACGACTCGGCTGTTACGCCGATGCTCCGCTGGTTTCCCTTGGGAGTGAACTTTTCCAAGTGACCGGCGCGACACAGTTTGTCAACGTATCGGACGGTTTTGTTGCCCAGCAATTCTGCGGCTTGCTCGCGGCTGAAAATTCGCGGCGGCTGGCGGTTGCCGTTGCCGTCCGGTGCGGGTTCGCCGCGAAGTTGCCTCAAGAATTTTTTGCGCTCGGCGGGACTAACGGTGTTATCCGCCTGAAGCGCAGTGCTGATGATTTCCAAAACGTGAACTTGCATAGTCATTTCTTTCCGGCGCATCCCGCGCCGTCTATTCCTGACTATGCCCTTGAAAACGCTTGCTGAAAAAGACTACCTGACCGCCGCTACTAGTCTATCGGGGAAGGAATTGACTTTTGAAGGCTTGCAAAGTTCGATTCATGGCTAGGTGGCGGCGATAGGACTCATTCTCACCGGACGTGCCTACCGTTTTAAGCGCCTTATCGTAATTATCTTTGGAACGATTCCAAAATTCCAGCACACACATTTTGATCACGCTCTGCCAGTGTTTGAAATTGTCTGCCGTGATTTGCCCGGTAAGGCTGGCTTGCCCGGCGAGATTGCCGCCTTCCCTTTGCCAGTCCGCAATGACAACCCATGAGCCATCGGGCAGCGTGTATTCTGTTCCTATTTCGGTTGTGCCCCACAACTTGCGTTGCACCCGCCTTGGTTTCGCGCCTGCGAGATTTTTTTCAATCTGCGGCACACGCCGAGCGTTTTCAAAGCAGGCGTGGAAGGCAAAAATTGCCAAACGAGTCCAGAGATTGCGCCTGTCTGTCCGTTGGCCGGAACGAGTTGGCATCATCGCCTTTGTGCCGACGTTCAATAACCGCACCCGCTCTTTTGCCGCTTCAATGTCTTGCGGGTTCAAACTCAATAACACTGGCAAGTTGGGACTCATCTCTGCGAAGGCTCGCGTCCTTATTAGTTCGTGCCTTACCAAGTTGTCAAAAGACATCACGGTTGCGCGGGCGATAAAGAAATACCGAGCGAGAGCGTCATCATCGCCAGCGTGGGCGCGGGCAAGGATTTCTTGAAGTGCATCTTCTATCTGCAATTCAAGTTCGCGCAATGGCCGTTTGTCCACTCGCCGGGCGATTTCTTCAACGGGGAAACGTTCCTCGTAAAGGCTCAAGACCGCAGGTTGTAAAACCGGCTGGTCTGTTTGTGGAGCAGTGATGGATTTTTTCACTGTAGCTCCTTTCAATTAGTTGGGGTGAGCATCGCCAGCGCAGCGGATTTTTTCTCGCGGAGATTCTTTGTCGTCATGCTTTTGATCAACTCGCGGAGCAACTCGTCACGGGTGCGGCCAGTGGGCTTTGATACTGTCACCGTGTCGCCCGTCACGGCGGGCAACAGCGCGACGGCGTTCGCAGCGGCCAACTCGCTTGTGTGTGTGTAGTGCCGCGTCATGTCCACGCTGCTATGGCCGACGATGCTTTCGACAACGGATAGCGGCGCGTTGGCTTCGCGGCACATGGAAACAAACGTGTGCCGCAATGAGTGAAATCCAACTCGCACAATCGGGTTGCAGCCGTTCTCGCGTTTCTCGGTTGTCTGAATTCCGCAGGCGCGGAAGTGCCGCTGGATTGCGTCTGTGATTACTGACTTCGCCGGGCTTAAATAGGTGCTTGCTGTTTTCGGCAGGACATAAACACCGCGCTCGTTCGCGGGAATCTCCGCGAGCACGAAGCTCAAAGCCGGATGAATTGGAATTGTGATCGCACGTGGGCAACGCCGAGCCATTTTGTTCGGGATGCGCTTAATTTGATGGCGTCGCAAATCCACCTCGCCCCATTTCAACGTGCAGCAATCGCCAAGCCGCAGCCCGGTGTAAAGTCCAATGGCGAATAGCAATTTCATTTCGCCCTGTGCCGCGCCGCAGACCTTTTTCAATTCGTCAATGGTCAACTCGCGCCGTGAAAATTGAACCAGTGTTTTGTTCTTCGCCTTTGCCCAAACATCCTCCGTCAACCGCGCGTCGTCCTTCACGGTGCGGAAAATGTAGCGCAAAGTGTGCAGATAATAATTGTAAGTTGTCGGCGAGACGGAACGATTCATGTGCTGCAAATACTCCTCGGCAATCTGACTGGTAACGTCGCGGAGTGTCAAAACTCCCGGGTGCTCGCGGTTGATCCAGTCACGGAACAGTTCCCATTTGGATTCGTATTGCGCCAGCGTCGCCTTGCCGCAATCGTGACGCTCGCTTGACCTGACGAACGCCGTCCAAACCTGCACCAACGACAACGCCGGATGCTGCTCGTCTTTGAGGCGCTGAATGTCGGCTTGCGTGTCGTCAATTTTATGTTGGATTGAGCGCAGCGATTCAACCTGGTTTTGCTTCACCACAATTCCCATGAGCCGCGCCTTCGCCTTTTCAGCTTCCGGGCGTGTTGTGATAGCTGCGCCGTTTTCGTCGCGGAGTGCTTTGCAGACGGCTTTTGTTTTGCGGTCCGTGCCTTTGACTCGCCAAAAGGCGTAGAAGTTGCGACCGCGCACGACCAGCGAGCCGGGGGACTTGATTGATTTCGTTTTCATGTTTGGTGCTTTCCGTTGTGTTCGCTTGCGTGACCTAATTTGCCAGAACGACGGCAAATTGTCAATCAAAATGCAATCAAATGTTGGAAAACACCAATTAAATGCCATTTATAATCAAAAGGCGATTTTGAACTGGGCGGTGGGTTGAAGTTGCAGGTTTGGAGTTGAAGGTTACACGTTCACGCTGCCACGCAAGCTGTCGGCCAGCCTGCAACTTTCAACATGCAACATATCCAGTGGCGAACTGCCGCAGATATTTCAGCGCAACCTTCAAATCCTTCGGCCACGGTGCGGTGATGGTCACGGTTTCGCCGGTGACGGGATGCGGCAAGGTCAATTCCTCCGCGTGCAGTGCCACGCGGGAAATCAGCGGACGCTCCTCGTGTTCGGGCTTGAGCCGGTAATCCCGTTTCAGCCGCGAGAGCCAGAGTTTTTTACCGCCGTAAAGTTCGTCGCCGACAATCGGAAAGCCCGCATGGCGCAGATGGACGCGAATCTGGTGAGTGCGCTCGATGAGCGGCAGGCAGCGCAGCAACATCCAGCCGGAGAATATTTCCAGCACTTCAAATTGCGTTTTCGATCTCTTGCCGTCCTTCGAGTCCACGCACATCAGCCCGGTTTTCACCGGATGCGGCGCGAGTCTGGCGTCCCCCTCGAATTTTTCCTCCGTCGGATTTCCCTGCGCGAGCGCGATGTATTTTTTGAGCGGTTTTCCCGAGCTGAACAAATTCGCCAGCGCGACGAGCGCCGGTTTGTTTTTCGCCAGCAGAATCACGCCGCTGGTCTCAAAATCGGGCCGGTGCGCGTTGCTCAAATAATTCAATTGGCGTTCGCGCGCCCACGGCTTGCCGTCGGCGATGCCCGTGTGCAGCAGTTTCATCAGGTTGGGCCGCTGCGGGTCGTAGCGGTCGGGCGAGGTCAGCAGGCCGGCGGGTTTGTCGAGCGCGAGCAGGTGTTCATCCTCGAACAAGACGGGGATTTCCCAAAACTCGCGGGTGGCGGGCGACGATAGTTTGATGATGCCGGCGGTTTTCAATCGTCATCGGGTTCTCAATCTTAATCGCAATCGAAGCCGGATTGCGATCAAGATTCATTTTGCGCCGGCGGCGGCTTGCTGGCGGAAGGCCGGCGTGTTGCGCAACTGGCGGTTGGCCTCGGTCTGAATCCACTGGTTGAACACTTCGGTTTCCCGCGCGCCCCGCAGGCGGGCGGTAAATTGCGGCAGGTCGGCGCTCATGGCCGTCTGATCCACCGGCAGCCGGGACTGGACATACACGATGAAGCCGCCGTCTTCGGTTTCAAGGAAGGGGCTCGCGTGACCGGCTGGTATGTTCGCGACGATGCGCAGAAATTCATTTAGTTTCAGACGGTCGCCGAGTTCCGGCAATTCCTGCGTGCTCAAGGAAAATGGCGGCAGCGTTTCGGGTTGCAGGCCGGCGGCAATGCAGGCCGACGCGAAACTGTGGCCGGCCATCAGTTGGCCGGCAAGCGCGGGGGCGACATTTGTCCCGACACGCTGCGCGATCATCGTGGCTTGCATCGTCCGGTAATCCAGCGTCACTCGGTCGCGGATCTGGTCGAGCGACGGGATTTCGCTGGGCAGTTGTTTGGCGAGCGCAATCACATAAACGCCGGTGGGGCCGAGGATCGGGCCGGCGAGGGGGTCTTCGGAGGTCAGCGCGAAGGCGGCCTTGGTGAACGCCGGCGGCGCGGTGAATTCGTCCGGCCCATACAGGCTGGCGAACGGGGCGGTGAGCCGCACCGTCAATCCCTTTTGTTTCGCGGCGGTGGCGAGGTTGTCCGCCCGCAGCGGGTTCAGGTTGAAAACCGCGGTGGCAAAGTCATTCGCCTGCGCCCGCGCGTCGGCAAGGGCGCGTTCACGGATGCGCGCTTCGCGGATTTTAGCCTTGGCCTCGTCGGGCGTCTTGGCGTCGGGGAATTCGCCCATGCCATATTGCTGAAAAGTCGCGTTCACGTTTTCCTCCAGATTCGTCTTGGCCCACTCGGCCTTGGCCTGCGCGAGAAAGTTCGTCAGGTTGAACTCGACGTAATTGACCTGCACGCGGTCGGGCAGGCGGTATTGCGCCAGATAGTTTGTGTAAAACTGAGCGACGACCGCGGGCGTGACGGCGGCCTGCGACACGAAATTCGATGCCGAGAGGAAAACAATCTGCGCGGACACCTCCTGATGCTCGCGCTGGTAGGCGGCGGCCGCTTCCTGCGGCGTGATGAGTGAGCCGGTCAGACCCAGCGTCTGGATCAGTTGCTGGATGACAACATCGTTGCGGGCAAAACGCTCAAAATCGTCGGCGGTCAGGCCCTTCTGAGTCAACACCTGCTTCACGAACGCCTGGAACGGAACGGACTGGCCGTTGCGTCCGAGCGAAAGGAGCATTTCACTCGCCGCATCCGCCGCCGCTTTATCGCCGACATAAATGCCCAGGGCGTCCGCCTTTTGCGTGAGCATCAGGCGGAGATAAATCTGCTCTTCCAAATCCTGTTCCTTGATATTCGGGTTGCGATCCGGCCAATCGCGGTTGCGAATCCAGTAGAACAGATAAAACTCGTTCCGGGCGTTGATGTATTCCTGCTGGGTGATTTTATGGCCGTAAAGCGTGCCGTAAACACCGTTCCCGCCCACGCCGCCGTTGCGGTTGGCCGGGGCAATGTTCCACCCGATAAATGAAATAATCGTGAGGCCGGCGATGATCCACCACAGCCACTTCGAATGTTTGCGAATTGTCCCAATCATAGTGAAAAAATGGAATATTCAGATTAACCAGCCGGGGCAGTCGCGGTCAAACGCAAAAGCGCACCGAATGAATAATGCTCCAAGCACCAACATCCAAGCCCCAAAGAAACTACAAGCTCCAAATCCCAAAGCCAGCCGGCGGCATTGGCATTTTGGAGCCTGGTAACTGGAGCTTCTTTGGATGTTGGAGCTTGAAATTTGGAGCTTTTACTCCTTCAACCACCGCGCCGCATCCGCCGCCGCGTAGGTGATGAGGATGTCCGCGCCCGCGCGGCGCATGGCCAGCAGGCTTTCCAGCGTCACCGCGCGCTCGTCAATCCAGCCCTTCGCCGCCGCCGCCTTGATCATCGCGTGTTCGCCGCTCACCGCGTAGGCGGCGGTGGGATAACCGAACTCCGTTTTGACGCGGTGAATCAAATCCAGATACGCCAGCGCCGGCTTGACCATCACGATGTCCGCGCCTTCCTGAATGTCCAGCGCCACCTCGCGCAACGCCTCGTTCGCGTTCGCCGCGTCCATCTGGTAACTGCGCCGGTCGCCGAACTTCGGCGCGGACTCGGCGGCCTCGCGGAATGGCCCGTAAAACGCCGACGCAAACTTCGCCGCGTAACTCATGATGGGCGTGTCAATGAAACCTTTTTTGTCTAGTGCGGCGCGGATGGCGGCCACGCGGCCATCCATCATGTCGCTCGGCGCGACGATGTCCGCGCCTGCCTCGGCATGGCTGGCGGCGGTGGTTGCGAGCAGCTTCAGCGACGGGTCGTTCATGATTTTCCCGCCCGATACGATGCCGCAATGACCGTGCTCCATGTATTCGCACAGGC
>PLZL01000442.1 GCA_003152145.1 Limisphaerales bacterium | reverse complement strand
TCTTGGGATCGCTCCATATGTCTGCGATGTCGAATCACAAGTCGCCGACATTCATTCAGCAGTTTCAAGATTGCACGCAGACGTTGGAAGGTTGCTCGCCGCCTTGCCCGCAAAGAAGGCGAGGAAATCAAAGTGATTTTTTGCTTCACGTAACCGGCCACAGTCAACCGCAAGCGGTTGGGTTCTATGCGCGGCGAGCAGCAGCCAGCAGTTTATTCCTTACCCATTCCGTCTTGGCGTCGCCTGATTGCCTGATTGCCTGATGAATCTCGGCGTATTCCGGCGGCGATACGCGCGTTGAAATGAACTTCCCGCGCTTCTCCGCCTTCGGCAGCGTCGGCCTTCCCATCTTGGTTTCGGTTGTCATACTTTTTGTGTCACTTTTTATTTGACACAATCTACATTTTGTGTCACACTTTGTCAACATGAAAACGAAATTCGATGCCGATGATCTGAATCTGGTTTCGCTGGCAAAGGAATACTCAAGCGAGAAAAAGGCGCGCAAGCTATTTGAGGCGTTGCGCTGGCCCGGCGGCAAGCCGGTTTGCCCGCATTGCGGATTCGAGGAAACCTACAAGCTGAAATCAAACCCGGACAGCAAAACCAAACTTCGCGCTGGCGTCTATTGCTGCGCGGCGTGCCGCAAGCCGTTCACCGCTACCGTCGGCACGGTGTTTGAAAATTCCCATGTGCCGCTTTCAAAAATCCTCATGGCAATTTTCATTCTTTGCTCCTCGAAAAAGTCAATCAGCGCAATGCAGCTTTCGCGGATGCTAAAAATGACCTACCGGACGGCGTGGTTTCTCGCGCATCGCATCCGGTTCGCAATGGGAGAGGATTTTGAAACCGCCGAGCCGCTGGCAAACACCGTCGAAGCTGATGAAACCTTCTGTCAGAATTTTGAGAATCCAGACAGCAAGGTTTGCGTTGCTTTAGTTGTGGAGCGTGACGGCCAATCGCGGGCGCGGGTTATTCCAAGCGTGACAGCAAAGAACATCGGAAAATTTATGGCCGAATGCGTGAGCAAAACGGCAACGGTGAACACCGATGAACACGCGGCCTATAAAATCGCGTTGCGCGGTTATGGTCGCCATGACCGCGTGAATCACGGCAAATATGAATACGCGCGGCACAATCCAGACGGCACGGTTTCGCACGTCAACACTGCTGAATCATGGTTTAGTTTGCTCAAGCGGTCGGTTTTTGGCGCATGGCATTGCGTGAGCCGCGAACATCTGCCGAAATACGCCAGCGAGCTTGAATACCGCTGGAACACGCGCAATCAGACTGATGGCGAGCGCATGGCGACATTTGTGCCGATGATTGCAGGCAAGCGGCTGACGTATTATCAGCCGAAGAATTGAGGGAAGCTGCTCGCCAGCGGCAAAAGGGTTAGCTGGCTTGTCAGAAGCAAAATCGAGCGTCATTTGAGCCGCAAGCGGTGGGGAAGAAAGCCATTCCGGGAAACGTGCCGATTCTGGCAACGTAAACACAACCGCTCGCAACCGGCGAATTATCAGATTCAACTTCACGCCAAAGGACGTTGTATCCGCTGCGGCAAACTGGCGGGGGGATTCTGGCACTGTGCGCTATGTCGCTCAAAAATTCAGGCGCGCAAAAAATTGTGGCGACAGAAACGCAGGGCACGGGAATTGCCGTTTATGTAGTTGACTGCAAGCGGTTGGTGTGAGCAATTCAATGCTTTTTCAGCGGGACAATGATTCCAACTTCGCCCGGTTTCACAAGCGTTTCATCGGCTGTATAAATTCCGTTAAGGCCAATTTGAGAAAAAGCATCTTTTACTTTGTCCAATTTCTGCATCGCATTCATCGCGGGGTCGTTTGTCCGGTTGCCAGTATAAATAAAAATCCCGTTGTGCGGGCCGTGAACGATAAAAGCGAGCGCGTTAGTGGAAAATTGTCCAAATGCAGTGGGGCTGTCCAAAACCAACCCACCCGGCAGCCTGATTATATCCTCTTGATTTCCGCCATATCCGGCGGCGTCGAGGAGTTGATGAATCTGGCGCGCATATCTATCTGTTTCATAATCCTCAATTCCGACAATAACCTTGATCGGAATTTTGGGAAGGTCTTTAACCAATAATATGAAAAGGTTGCTCTGCACATTGCTGATGATTCTGTCTTTGGCCGCTTCCTCAAGTTTGTCGTTAGCCGCGCGCAGCACTTCAACCTTCTTTTGCAGCCCAAGATTTTCCATTGATTGCAATCTTTCAGCCTCAAAGCTTCCGGCTAATTCAATGGCTAAACCAGCGAAGAGCAATCCAAATCCAACTGCTTCAAAGGGCAATATGCGCGCATGGATAAATTTTACAAGCGATGTGATTCTGCGCCGATACGATTTCCCAAATACTTCACCAACCCATTTCCGGTGCTTTTGCTTGTGTCCGAATTTCACTATCAATTCAGCGGCTTCAAGGATGACTCCGACAATCACCAGCGCGGCTCCAAACAGCGCCAGTCTGAAGAAAAATTCAGGCGAAAATAAAGAGTTTGAATCCATTAACCGGGATTATGAAAGATTGGCTCTTGTTCATTTGTTTGCGGCCATCGGCGTTCTTATGGTTCCCGTTTTATTTTTGGCCGGATTTTTGTTGATGCCCGTAAAAGCAAAGTGCCAAACTGACCGCAAGTAAAGCGAAAACGAACCTGCGGAAACAACGTGAACAAACTGCTTTTTGGCGACAATCTGAATTGGCTTCGAGACCGCGAGACGTTTCCCGATGCCAGCGTTGACCTGATTTATCTCGACCCGCCATTCAATTCCAATCGCATTTTCTCCGTTCTTTTCAAATCGCCGGATGGACACGAAAGCGAAGCGCAGATCGAGGCGTTCTAAGATACATGGCATTGGAATCAGGAAACCGAGCGCGAATTTGACGAAATTCTCCAGTCAGGAAAAACCGACGTTGCCGAAATGATGCGTGCGCTGCGCGCTTTTCTGGGCATGAATGACATGATGGCCTATCTGACCATGATGTCAAACCGGCTGCTGGAATTACATCGCGTCCTGA
>PLZL01000260.1 GCA_003152145.1 Limisphaerales bacterium | reverse complement strand
GCGAAAAGCAGCGGAATTATTTTTTGAAGGGAGTAGGCGGATGAGCAAAGTGGGGACAATCCAACTGCTGGGCCGCAACGGACTCGACTACGCCGCGCCCGACGAGAAATACGAACTCCGCGCGCTGCCCGACCGGAAGTTTTCCGGTCTGCACCTCATGTGCCTCATGTATGCTGGCTTCAAGCGCGTCGCCCCCGAACACGAAGTGCAGATGGACTTGAACGACCCGTTCCTGACGGCGCTTCAGTTGCACAAAAACGGCGAGGGAGAAAAATGAGCGCCAAGAGAAGTCGCTCTGGTGCGCAGTTGTCTTTGGGAATTCAACCCGATGAGCAATCTGCATCCGTCGTGTGCCGGGGTATCTTCTCCCTGAATTACCTCAAGCAGCATTTCACAAAGGCGGGAGACTTTCCTTCTCTCGACGAAGTGCGGCCAATTTACGAAAAGCTGAAGAATCGCTGGCTGGAGGAATTCGTTGGACTGTGCAAACGGCCAGAAGCCTACACGCGCACGGAATTTCTTGATCCGGTGCTGAAGGAAATCGAATGGACATTCATTCCAGAGCAAGAATTGCCGGCCAAAGGCGTCACACGGAAACGCCCGGACTATTGCCTGTTTCTAAATGATGAAGCGCGCCAGCGCGCGGCAAAGGAAACAGAAACGGCGGACGTTTTCCGCGAGTCCGCGACGGCTTTGGAAGCCAAGCGGGTGCAACATTCGCTTGATGAAGTTTCCGACAGTGAAACGCCCGGCTGGTTTCCCAGCCAGCAAGTTCAAGATTATCTCCGCAACGCCAAGGACAAGACCGGCCAGCGTTATTTCAATTGGGCGATTTTAACCAACGGCAACGAATGGCGTTTGTATTGCGAACAGGCGGCCAACGACGCCTATTTCGCATTTCACCTGGCGCACGGCGAAGAATTTTGCTCGCTGGAAGATTTCCGCCTCTTCGTGGCGCTGTTTCGTCCGCAATCGTTTGAACCCGACGAGGAGCAGCGCTGCTTGCTGGACAGAATCCGCGAAGAATCGCTCACGCGCCAGGCCGAACTTGAAAGCAATCTGCGCAAGCGGATTTTCGACGTGCTGGAAGACCTGGCAAATGGCTTCCGCGATTATCCTGCCAACGAGATCACCAAACAGGATTTCCCCGCGCTCTACGACAACTCGCTGATTTTTCTCTACCGCCTGCTTTTCGGGCTTTACGCCGAAAGCCGGGGATTGCTGCCGGTCAAACCAAGCGGCTACGGCTCCAGCAAAATTTACCGCGAAAAGTTTTCACTCGCCCGACTGGTCAAAACGCTGCGCGACAAAAACGAATTTCCCAGCGAAGCCTTCACCGGGCTTTACGATGATTTGCTGAAATTGTTCCGTTTGATTAACGGCGACAAGCCGGAGCAAAACGAGGAGTGCAAAGTCACACGCTATAACGGCGGTTTGTTCAATCCGCAGTTGCACCCGAAAATTGAAAAATGGCAAGTCAGCGACAATGCGCTCGGTAACGTCTTGCGCCAACTTATTTTCGCGCAACCGCCCGCGCGCAATTCCGCGCGCCAGCAAAATCTCTCCACTGACGAGACGATTGATTACGGCCTGCTTGAAGTCCGGCAGCTTGGCGACATTTACGAAGGTTTGCTGGGCGCGATTTTGGAAGTGAATGACAAGGGGCGGCTCGAATTGCGAAACGCCAACGGCGAAAACCACCGGCACGGAATTTTTTACACGCCGGATTGGGTTGTCCGCTACTTCATCCGCGAAGCGTTGCAACCGCTGATTGACGAAATTGAAAAGCAGCCGGAAGTCCAGGCCGCGCTCAATGCCAAGTCAGACGAAAAGAAGCGCAATAACAGTTTTGCCCTTGCCGTCTTGCGATTGAACGTCTGTGACCCGGCAATGGGCAGCGGCCATTTTGTTGTCCGCACCACCGAATGGCTGGCGGATCAAATCGTTTATCATCCGACCACGCGGACCATGACGGAGAAAATTGTCACCACGGGCGACAAGAAGCGCACTAAAGAAGAAATTTTAAAAGCGGGCAAAATTCCCGTCCCGCCGGGCGCGTCACAGGAGCAGGCGGAAATCGCCTACTGGCGACGCCGCGTGGTGGAAGCGTGCATTTACGGCGTGGACGTGAATCCGCTGGCCGTAGAACTCGCCAAACTTTCGCTTTGGCTGACGTGTATCGCCGCCGACGAGCCGCTGAATTTTTTGGATCACCATTTGCGGACGGGCAATTCGCTGCTTTGGGCAAACCCGGATGAAATGCGGCACTTGCCGGTTTCCACGGAAGCCGAGCGCAAGCAAATCACTTTCAACCTCGGCGAAAAATTGTCGGAAGCCGTCAAATCCGTTATCGCTGAAAATCACGCCATCGAAGAAACGGCCAGCACCGAAATGGAACTGGTGAAGAAAAAGGAAACCCGCTGGAAAGCCGTCCGCGAAAAACTTCGCCCGTTCCTTTACTTCGCCGATGTCTGGCTTGCCGCGCTTGATGGCCTGCCCGTCAACGAACTGAACTATCAAATGCTCGCCCGCGCCGAACTTGAGCCGGGCGAATTGGATAACAAGGAAAAAGCCGACGCGAAAAAACTCCGCGAATCGCTCGCCGCCGACATGACAAAGATACGCGATGAGAAGAACCCCGCCGCGCTCAATCCGTTTCACTGGCGGCTGGAATTTCCCGACGTGTTTTTTCAAACCGACGGCCAGCCGCGC
>PLZL01000016.1 GCA_003152145.1 Limisphaerales bacterium | reverse complement strand
CGGAGACCAAGGATCCGGTCTTGCTGCATCACCCGACCCGGCGCAGTGTGGGATACTTCGGCGCGGTCCGCATACGGGAGATTCTTCTTTTAGCGGGAGACGGATCGGTTCAATGCAGTGACCTTCTGGGATTTCCTGTACCGGTTGCGGCGGATCAGCCTCCGTAGAGGCCGCCGCGTGGTCGTCATCACGGACAACGTCAAATACCACCATGCCCGGATTCACAAGGATTGGCGAGAGCAGCACGCCGCGGACTTTGCTCTGGATTACCTGCCGCCCTACAGCCCCGAACTCAATCCCATTGAGCGGGTTTGGAAGCGAACCCGCCGCAACTGCGTTCACAATGTTTACTTCCCGACGCTCAACCTCTTGGTTGAGCGGGTGGAGGAGCAATTCATCAAATGGTCAGAGCCAAACACCGAACTGGCCCGACTTTGCGCAATTTAATCCGCAAACAATTATGTCGCTATGTTTAGCTGGTCACAATTGCGATAGCACATGCTTCTTTTTCCGAGGAACCTGTGCAGCTTTCGTTGCCTTTCGGGATCCAGTCTCACCCCGCCAAGGAATTACGTAGCGGTTGCGAATTGGCCGTCACGAACGCGGCCTCAAAATCTGTGGTTTTCCTACCAGGAAATTCACCCGCCGTAGCAAGCCGCTCCATGGTCTTTCCATCGAATTCCCAATGCTCCATCGGCAAGGCGCTGGGCAAAACCAAGCGCCCCCGAACCACCGCATCAAGAAAGCTGCAAAAATCCAGAATCGAAGAAGTTTCTTTGCTCGGAAATATCCGGCCCAAGGCCAAATCCTCCTCCAGCATACGCCGCTCCAGCGCAACGGCTTTCAGCACCGCCTTCAAGGGAAGACCTTCAACCATTTCACGAAATGTCTCAAACGGACGACGAAGCACACTATCCTTTTGGTTACAACCACATGCAAAGGGCATAAAATGCCACTGTCCAAAACATAGACATCCGGCTGTCTCTTTTTGAGACAGTCGGCGCGTCCTCTTGATTGGAGATTACCAAACCGACGGCCACTTGATTTCTTTTTCTGCCGGTTTGACGCCCATGTGGAATCCCGTCTCGTCTTGATAACCGATTGGTATATCAATCCTTACGGCGTTTCGCATTTTTGCAACGATTCCATGGATCATCGCGCCGAACGAGACCGTGTTTGACAGCGGCTCGTGCATTGTTACAGCGCTTTTGTGCATGATGCTTTCCTTCTAGCATGACCAATGCCAATCGGGTTGCATTCTGCGGGGTAGCACATGCTCCTTTTTCCGAGGAACCTGTGCAGCAATCCTCCCGGCGCTCGATCCTAGATATTTCAAATAAACTTCACAAACGGAAGCTGGCAACTTATAGTTGGTAACAAGTATTTTGATACCGCTCTAAAAAACGCCTTTGAAACAGCATGGCGAATGAATCAAAAATCGAACTGTCGAAGGACGGTTTCAAATTTCAATACCGGCGCTATCTGACCGACAGCGCACCGGGGTTCATTCTCATTTTGTTGCTTCTGGCCGCGTGCCATCGTAACCACGGCATCAATTTTCCATTCGTTAATCTGGCGCTAACGGATTCGTTCAACGAGGTCAACGCTTTTATCTTCTTCCTGTTATTCCTGACTGCGACACCAATCGGAGTTATTGTGAATGTCCTAGGGTGGCTGGTGCTTGAAGCCCTGCAAAAAAAGCTTGAAATGAGAATCTACAAAAGTAGATGGTTGCTGAAACCATTCAAAGACGAATACGCCCTTGAAACTTGCAAACATCAGTTTGCAATTGAAGACGGAAAATGGTTCCAGAAAGTCCGTGACTTAGAAATCGCACTCGTAAACGATTTCCCTGAAAAAGCTGATGGGATAGAGTCGTTGAGAGGCATTGCGATTTTGCTGAGAAATCTGGCTTTGATGTCCGCAGCGGCTCTGGTGCTGCCGCCGATAGTGGCATTATTTCGGGAACCGAGATTATGCTATTGGGCAACACACCCACTTTGGGCTTTGGGGTTGCTCTTTTTGGCTTTTTTATTTTTTTATTTAAGCGCCGTTATTTCGTTCTATTTTCACGTTCAAATAGTGCGTTCGGCCAGCATTCTCTGTGCCCTTGATGAGGCGAAACTTCTCGAAAAAAGGCTTAAGACTGCAAAAACTTAAATCCGCCAAATGCAACATTTCCTATTTGGCTATGGCAGCCTGATAAACGCCGACAGCCGGCGAATCACCGGTGAAACCGGTCATTCGGCACCGGTGCGCGTGAGCGGTTTGCAGCGGAGTTGGAATGTAACTGCGCCCGATATGAAAATGGCTGGCGTGGGTGTGACCGCCCACAAATCCGCCACATGCAACGGCGTGCTCGTCACGATCCAAGAATCCGAGATACCCGTGTTCGACGAACGGGAGATTGTGGGAACGGATCACAGCTATGATCGGATGGAAATTCCCCTCGGCAATATCAAGGGATTCGCCGGACATTTGGATGCCAAATCAAAAGTTTGGGTCTATTTGGTCAAAAAGCCGGTGATACCCACTACGGAATATCCGATTGCCCAATCCTATGTTGACGTTGTATTAACCGGCTGTTTGGCTTTTGGCGAGGAATTCGCTGTCGAGTTTATCCGCACAACAACCGGTTGGGAATATCCGTGGTATGAGGACCGAAACGCGCCGAGGTATGTGAGGCCTTTGCAAAGGCTCGTTTTGCGGGAAAAAATTGACGAACTTTTGGCGCAATACACAACAATAGCGTTTTCCAATAGGAAAAACCTGGCTGCATAACGCGAAAGCTTTTTGTTTTCCACAGGCCGGACTTCCCCGGCCTCTGTTATACTTGGCAACAGGGATTTTGTTCCTTTCCAAGAATGGCTGACGCCACTTCCCTGCCTCTCGCTGCTAAACGAAGTGCCGTCCGCGCTTCCAGTAGCACATGCTCCTTTTTCCGAGGAACCTGTGCAGCCATTTTGCCCGGCAAATTGAATTGCATTGACAGAATTGTGCAACGGATTATCAATGCTCTACATGAAAAGACCATCTTGCCAAGGCTCCCTGTTGTTGATTGCAGTTTCTGCCCTTGCGGCGTATTCCAAATACGTCTCGCCAACTCCTTAACTGTGGGAAAGCCCATCAAACCACTTGAACCGCCCGACAGCATTCATTT
>PLZL01000466.1 GCA_003152145.1 Limisphaerales bacterium | reverse complement strand
CCATGCCGCCTTTGCCGATGAGTTCAAGGATTTCCAGTTGTGGGAACAACGGCGCGAGTTCCGCCACTCCCGGCGGATTGAACGGCGGCTGTTTGGCGTCCGTGACGGTGTCCGCCGCCGCGCCCATTTTGAGCAGGCAGGCAGGGCAAAGTCCGGCCAGCGCGCCGGTGGGCAGCGGCGTGCCGCATTGCGGACATTTGCGCGGAATAATTTGAGTGGCGGGTGCGGCGGGTGGCGACGGAATAGGCGCTGGCAGCTGACTTTCATTCAGTTTGACTTTGGGCAGCCGGCTCGTGAAAAAAACAATCGTGACGACGGCGATCACGACCGCGACGGCCACGGCACAAATCAAGGCCAACATGAGGAAAATGATTTCCCATCCGCCAATGAACGCGCCAAACATGGGTTCGAGTATAATATTCATTCCAACTGATACAGAAGCAAAACCGGAAGGACGTTACCGGGAAAAATAGGGAAACATCCAACATCGAACATCCAATAACCAACAACCAATAGATTGCCGCCGGGCGAAGCCATTGAATGTTCGGTGTTGGATGTTGGTTGTTCGATGTTCCCAATTCATCACCGCAGCCTGAACCCGCCCTGGAAAATCACTTCCGCAACGACGACGATCAAAAACACCGCGCCGACGAGCGCGTTGAGGCGGAAGAACGCGAGATTGATCCAATTCAAACTGCGGCGGCGCGCAATCCAGTGCTCCAGCACGAGACAGCCGACGATGATGAACCAACCGGCAACATACGCGATGCGAAATCCGCACAGCAGCCCGAACGCCAGCAGCAGCCCGCACATGATCATGTGCGCGAGGAACGCGGCGGCTAGCGCGTTCCTCGGCCCCCAAGCCACGACAAGCGAGCGCAGCCCCTGTGACTTGTCGAACTCGTAATCCTGTAGCGCGTAAATGATGTCGAAGCCGACGAGCCACAAAACAACCGCGAGCGCGAGCGCGGTCATTTGCAAAATTTCCAATGGCAAAACTTTTGCGCCTTTCACCGCCAGCCACGCGCCGACCGGCGCGAGCGCGAGCGCGATGCCGAGAAAGACGTGCGTGTAATCCGTGAACCGTTTCGTGAGCGAATAAAAACAAATCACCACGAGCGCGACCGGCGAAAGATAAAAGCACAGCGGATTCAGAAAATAGCTGGCGACAACCAATCCCGCTGCGGACAAAACGCAAAGTGAAATTGCGCTGAACAAAGAAATTTGCCCACTCGGCAGATGACGATTGGCCGTGCGCGGGTTCATCGCGTCGAGTTTGCGGTCCACAATGCGGTTGAAAGCCATCGCGCAGGTCCGCCCGCAGACCATCGCAGCGAGAATCAGCCCGAAAGTTCGCCAGCCCGGCCAGCCGCGATTTTCGCGTGCAGCCACCATCATCGCCGCCAGAGCGAACGGCAATGCGAAAACCGTGTGCGAGAAACGCACGAACGATCCCCATTTTTGAATTGCGAAAAGCATTTTTAACCACGGATGGACACGGATGGACACGAATGAAGAAAAACTCTGACGCGAATTTCACTAATTATCGCGAATTGAATTCGCGCAAATTCGCGAAATTCGCCTCTGCTCAATCCGTGTTTATCTGTGTTCATCCGTGGTTACTCTTTTTCTTCGGCCCAGCGCGACGCGAGCTGGTTTGGCACACCCAGATGGTCGAGCACGCGCGCGACAACGGTGTCCACCACGTCTTGAATCGTTTTCGGATTCGCGTAAAAACCCGGATTCGCCGGCAGAATCGTCGCGCCGGCGAGCAGCAGCAGTTCCATGTTTTTGACGTGAACGAGACTCAACGGTGTTTCGCGCGGGACAAGAATCAATTTTTTCTTTTCCTTCAACACCACGTCGGCGGCGCGGAGCAAAACGTCCTCGCTGTAGCCGTGCGCGATGCGGCCCATCGTGCCCATCGTGCAGGGGATGACGACCATCGCGTCCGGCGGATTCGAGCCGCTGGCGAACGGCGCGTTCATGCTTTTGAGGCCGTGCGACTTCACGCCGTCGGGCAGGCGCAGGCCGCCGGGCAGTTCCCCGGCGATGACCTGCTGCGCGTAATTGCTCTGCACGACGTGGATTTCGTGCTCGCGCGGATTCAAATTGTCGAGCAGGCGCTGCGAGTAAAGCGCGCCGCTCGCTCCGGTGATGGCGACAAGGATTTTCACTTCGGAAAATAATGGCGGCGCAAGGCAGTTGCAGCAAGCGTAACAAAAGCTCCAAACGCCAATCCCGCGCCTGCGGGACTCCAGAGAAGCGCCAAACTTCAAACTCCAAGGCAAATCGCGGGCTGCTTGTTTGGATGTTGATCATTGAAGTTTCTCTGGAGCTTGGTGCTTGGAATTTGTTGTTTTTGAAAATGGTGATTTGAAAAGCTTGAGTCCGATTTTCCATTCCGCACAATGGCCGCGTGTTCAAATTCGCGGGAACCATTTTTGTCGCGGCCATTATTCTGGCGGGTTGCGCCACGCAGCCAGCAATGCCGCCGCCGGAAGTCATCACCGGAACCGGGCCGGTGATTTCATCGCCGCTGAACTGGACCAATCCCGCCGCCGCGNNGTTCCCTCCAACAAACCGCCGGCCGCGGTTTCAAGTCCGGCGCCGGTGACGATGTGGACCGCGCTCAATCGCTGGGCCGCCGGTCACAACATCGGCGTGCCGCACCGGCTGCCCGATTTGCCAGTGACCTCGTATGCGCTCGGCTCAATGAACGGCGTGATGGTCCTGGGCATCGGCAGCCTCGGCGCGGCCTGGAACGGCATCGAAATCAACCTCGGCTTCACGCCGCAGTTCATTGACGGCGAAGTTTTTCTAAACGTGCTCGATTTGCAAAAAAATCTTGAACCGCTTTTGTGCGCGCCGCCGTTGGCGTTCGGCACAAATCGAATCATCGTGATTGACCCCGGCCACGGCGGAAACAATTTCGGCACGCGCAGCATTTTGGATGACCGGTTTGAAAAGGAATTCACGCTCGACTGGGCGAAACGCCTCAAGCCTTTGCTCGAAACGAACGGCTGGACGGTTTTTCTGACGCGCACAAGTGACGTATATGTAAGCAATTCAAATCGTGTCGTTTTCTCCGGGGCGCACCACGCAGATTTGTTCATCAGCCTGCATTTTAATTCAACTCCGGACAGGGGCAAAAAAATCGGCGGCCTTGAAACCTATTGCATTACGCCTACCGGAATGCCTTCGACTTTGACACGCGGTTTTACCGATCCGTGGTCGGAACATTTGCCGAACAACGCCTTCGACGCTCAAAATCTCCAACTCGCCGTCCGCGTCCACAGCACATTGTTGCGCGCGACGGGCATCGAAGACCGCGGCGTCCGCCATTCGCGGTTCGAAACGGTCTTGCGCGGACAAAATTGCCCTGCGATTTTGATTGAAGGCGGCTATCTCTCGAACCCGCGTGAGGCGGCGCAGATTGAAAGCGCGGAATATCGCCAGAAGCTCGCGGAAGCCGTTGCCGACGCACTCAAATGAAATGGCAAAACTACATCATTGAATCGAAACTTACGAATGNNCTCGTTACAGGCGGTGCGGGCTTCATCGGCTCGCATCTGGTTGAACGATTATTAAGCGACGGCGAAAGTATTGTCGTTATTGACGATTTCTCGACCGGCAGCCTGGAAAATCTCCAGGCTGTCAAAAGAAATCCGCGACTGAAAATTGTCCGCTCAAAAATTTCCGACTGCGCGGAGCTGCCGCAACTCGCGGCAAAGGCGGAATTTATTTTTCACTTGGCCGCGACCGTCGGCGTGGAACTGGTCGTCAAATCGGCGTTGCACGTTTTGGAATCCAGCTTCAATGAGACGCAAATCCTGCTCCGCGCCGCCGCGAAACATTCCACGCCGCTGCTGCTGACCTCGACCTCGGAAGTTTATGGCAAGAGCGCGAAGCCGGAGTTTGGCGAGGACAATGACCTGCTCATCGGGCCGCCCGGACAATCGCGCTGGAGCTACGCCTGCTCGAAACTCACCGACGAATTTCTCGCGCTCGCCTACGCGCGCGAAAAAAATCTGCCGGTCATCATCGCGCGGCTGTTCAACACCGTCGGCCCGCGCCAGACCGGGCGCTACGGCATGGTGTTGCCGCGCTTCATCGCAGCAGCGAAAAAGAACGAGCCGCTCAAAGTTTTCGGCGATGGTGCGCAATCGCGTTGCTTTTGTCTGGTGAACGACGTGGTGGAAGCGCTCGTGCGTTTGCAAAAAGTAGCGCAGGCGTCCCGCCTGCGAACTCAAAACGCCGGCGGGAGGCCAGCGCTCCCAGGCCAAAGTGTTTTCGGCGAAATTTTCAACATCGGCGGAACGGAGGAAGTTTCGATTCTTGAACTTGCGAAGCTCGTGATGAAAACGCTCGGCTCTAAATCAGAGATTGAACTGGTTCCCTACGACAAAGCGTATCCGCCTTCGCCCAAAGGCAACGGCGCGATAGGTGCGCCGGGCTTTGACGACATGCGCCGCCGCAAACCGCTGGTGGAAAAACTGGAGCGCTTTGTGAAATTCAAACCGCAGACGCCGCTGCGCGAAATCATCCGGTTGACGGCGAGTTGAATGTCAGTAAAAAAGTTGAAGGAATTTGTGACTACCCAACTGTTTGAATTTCTTGGCGCAGACTTTGAAGTTTGAGCGATCTCACGAAAGCTGATACGCTTTAGCGGTGAAAATTTCCATCGTTGTCCCAGCCTTCAACGAGGAAAAAGTGCTTGGCGAGTCGCTTGCAAAAATCAAATTGGCGAGCAATGCCTTCGCGCAAATCGGCTGGGAAACTGAATTGATCGTCTGTGACAATAATTCCAGCGACCGCACGGCGGAAATCGCGCGGTCGGTAGGCGCAACTGTCGTGTTCGAGCCGGTCAATCAAATTTCCCGAGCGCGGAATTCCGGTGCGGCGGCGGCGACCGGCGACTGGCTGGTCTCTGTGGACGCCGATTCTCATCCCGGCACGGAATTGTTTGCCGATGTGGCGAAAGAAATCCAATCCGGCAACTGCCTTGCCGGTGGCGCAACCATTCGCTGGGATGAAAGGCGTTTCATCACTGAACTGATTACGCCGGTTGTGAATGTTGGATTCCGTTGGCGGCGGCTGCTTTCCGGCGCGTTTATTTTTATCGAAACGGCGACGTTCCGAAAACTCGGCGGGTTTAGCCTCGAAACCTTTGCCGGTGAAGATTGGGAACTGGGCCTGCGATTGCAGAAGCTGGCCAGGAAAACGGGGAAACGTTTTGTCATCCTGCACCGGCACCCCATCCTGACCTCGGCGCGCAGGATGGAGGATTATAGCGTGCTCACGCCATTCAAAGGTTTGTATTACATCCTTTTTGTGCCACGCCGCATCAAAGTCAGCCGCGAAACCGCCCGCCGGTGGTATGACGGGCGAAGGTAACTAGATTTTAATCCCTTCCCGCGCCAGCAGGCTGCGTTTCCAATCCAATCCGCCGGAGAAGCCGCCGAGTTTTTTGTTCGCGGCCAGAACGCGATGGCACGGAACCAAAACCGGAACCGGGTTCGCGCCGCA
>PLZL01000057.1:4858-5304 GCA_003152145.1 Limisphaerales bacterium | reverse complement strand
CTATATATCCGCGCATACATAATTCGACATATTAAGATCGGCGCCTTACCTTTGCGGGCAATATGCGACCTGTATTTGCCCGAGGCAATTCACCCGCCGCCCGCCTGTTGCTGCCACTGCGCCGCGAGGCGATCCAAGACCAGGAGCCGCGCGTGGCCCGGCGGTTCCACGCCATCGCGTTGAGCATCGAAGGCCACACGGTCAGTCAAATCGCGCAATCGCTGAAAGGGCATCGCTCCTCCGTTCCGCTGTGGATCGAACAATGGAATCAACGACGCGAAGTGGGACTGCTGGAAGGTCACCGCGCGGGGCGACCCGCTGGCTTGAGCGCCAAGCAGCAGGAACAATTGCAGGACATCCTGGACAGCGGTCCAGTCGCCTATGGTCTGGAGACAGGCATCTGGACTTCGCCCGTCATCGGCAGCGTCATCGCCCAAGAATTTGGC
>PLZL01000057.1:661-4738 GCA_003152145.1 Limisphaerales bacterium | reverse complement strand
CCGGAGGACTGTTTTCATTGGGAAAGGTGGGATCAAATTTGAAGTGCGACAAAACATGCTTTTGATCAGCAATAGTTTACAGGGAATAAGACATTTCTGTTTCGATGCAAACCCTTACGCCATAGGAAGAAGGGGCTTGCGTCGGAACAGAAATGTCTGGGCAGCAGCCTCTTCCGATTTGTCGCACTTGCAACTTGAATCCACCAAACCTATGTGGCGTTCCTGGAGGAGGTGGGGGGGCCCGCGTTTTATCGCCGCGGCCACCGCGTCTTTCTCATTCAAGACAACGCCTCCTATCACAAAAAGCAGGAAACGCATGACTGGTTTGCCCAACATCGCCGTTATGGGGAGGTCTTTCCGTTGCCGCGCTACTGGCCGGAACTTAACGCGACGGAGCGGATTTGGAATTACACGCGCCAGCACGCGACCCGCAACCGGTATTTTGAGACGCCCGATCGTCTGTGCCACGCCTTGTTTCAAACCTTCCGTCACGTCCAGCAGCACCCGGAGGAAATTCAAAACCTCATGCGACCATTTTCTTGATCATAATGTCCAATTACTTATGCGCGGATATATAGCATCGGGAACGATGCGTTCGCTATCTGCATCAGCCTGACCAGCGTCACGAGTGGCACCAACGTCAATAGCATAGGAGACGGGGCGTTCTTTGACTGCATTAACCTGACAAATGTTAAAATCAGCAACAGCGTTGTAAACATCGGGAACTCGGCGTTTTATCGCTGCACCAGTCTTGGCAGCGTAGCGCTCGGCACCAACCTCATCAGTATCGGGGACTCTGCCTTCTCTCAATGCTCCAAGCTGACGAGAGTCACAATCCCCAACAGCGTCACCAGCATCGGGGACCTTGCATTTCAATCTTGCTTACTGACCAGTATCATAATTCCCAGAAGCGTCACCAGTATTGGGAACAATGTCTTCTCTGGCTGCTACTACTTGGATGGAGTCTATTTCCAAGGAAACGCCCCCAGCTCGGGTTCGTCTGTGTTCTCCGCTGACAATTATGAAACAGTCTTTTACCTGCCGGGGACAACGGGCTGGAGTGCCACCTTTGGCGGTGTTCCTACAGCGTTGTGGTTGCTTTCGAACCCGGTGATTCTAAATTTCGAACCTAATTTTGGCGTGCAGACCAACTGTTTCGGATTCAGCATTTCCTGGGCAACGAACATTTCCGTCGTGGTGGAAGCTTGCACGGATCTAGCCAATCCGGTTTGGTCATCAGTGGCGACCAACACGCTCACCGCCGGCACGTCCTATTTCAGCGATTCGCAGTGGACGAATTATCCCGGTCGTTTCTACCGCCTCCGCTCGCCGTAAGTCGTGAACGGTGGTGCGCTGGTGCTGGTTTGCTGATTTGGCGGGCGGGCAGTCCTCTGCCCGCCGTTCGAGTAAACGCAAAAACACGGCGCGCACGGAGTGACGCGCCCTACCTTTCGGCTCGCGGGGACGCTCGCCCCACCAAAATAAATCCGTGTTCATCTGCGTCCATCTGTGGTTAAAACCTCCCGTCGCAAATTTCATTCGCAACTTTACCGCTTTGGCTTAAGTTCGCGGCGTGTTGCAGCCGAAAAACAATGCCGTCATCGCCGGCAGCCTGCTCTTCACCATCTTCCTCTGGGGTGGCAACAATGCCGGGACGAAATGGCTGGTGATGTCGTGGCCGCCGGTGTTCACCGGCAGCATCCGTTTTCTCTGCGCCGGAATCCTGCTGTTGGCCGTGCTGCGCTTCACGAGTTTCCTCGGCGCGTTCCAGCCGTTGACGCCGGAACTGCGCCGGCAGCTCTGGTTGCGCGGGGGTTTGACGCTGGCCGTTTATATTGCCGCCTTCAACTGGGCGTTGCGGTTCACGACGGCGTCGCACGTGGCGCTTTACCTCGGCGCCTCGCCGGTCTGGGCGCTGCTGTGGGAGGAGAAACCGCAACGAACGTTGGCGAGTGCGCGGCGTTACGGCGCGGCCCTGCTGGCTCTGACGGGCGTGGTGGTTCTGTTCTGGCCGGCTTTGCAAACGCTGAAATTGAACCTGCTCGGCGAAATTCTTGGTCTGGCGTCGAGTGTTTTATGGGCGGCGTTCAGCCGGCAGGTGCGCGGCTTGAGCGCGCATCTCGCGGGAACCGAGGTCGCCGCGCACACGATGTGGATGGCCGGCATCTGGCTGTTGCCGGTGGGATTGATTGAATTGGCGATGCACGGGTTTACGGTCAACGGCGAGCAAGCCGGCGTGCTGGCGTTCTGCATAGTCTTCGGCGGCGTGGTGCCGTATGCGCTTTGGAACAGCGCGTTGCGCCACTGGCGCACCAGCCAGGTAATGCTGTTCAACAACCTGATACCGTTGAGCAGCGGCGTGTGGGCGCTTCATTTTCTCGGTGAACCATTGACGCACACGTTCTGGGCGGCGATGGTCCTGATTGTCAGCGGCGTGATTCTGGGACAGGCGGACTGGGCGAAGATTCTCGGCCTCCCGGAAAGCTTTTAACGTTGAATCATCCTCGTCCTTCGTTCTCGTTCTCGTCCTCGGTGGAATAGTTCGAGAACGAGGACGAGGAGGAGAACGAGGACGAAAGAGTATTTATTTATGGACATCAAAAATCTGAATGAAGTCGCGCCGTTCATCACCAAGGACGGCTCGGAAATCCGCGAATTGCTCGCGCACCGCAATTCCGTCATCCGCAAGCAAAGCCTGGCCGAGGCGCGGCTGCCCGCGGGCGCGAGCACGCAGGAACATTTTCATCCGCGGGCCGAGGAGATTTATTACATCACGCACGGCACCGGGCGGATGCGCATCGAAGGCGAAACACGCGACGTAAAAACCGGCGACGCCATCGCCATTCCACCTGGCCAGCGGCACAAGTTGTGGAACACCGGCAAAGAATCGCTGCGATTGCTCTGCTGCTGTGCGCCGGCCTACGAACACGGCGACACGATTATCACTGAATCATGAATTGACCTTCGCGCCGCCAGAGGTTTAACTACGCCTATGAAATTGTCCGTGTTTGTGTGCCTGTTGATGGCTGGAATTTTGATGTCCGGTTGCGCCTCCCACAAGAAGAAGACCTCCGCATCCGCCCCGAAGGTCTCCACATCCGTCCCGAAGACCTCCACATCCGTCCCGAAGACCTCCGCATCNNGCATCCGTCCCGAAGGCCTCCTCCGTGATCATCACGCCGGACGCGTCGCTCGCGGCGAAAGTCGTCCGTTATAATTCCACCGGTCGTTTTGTCGTGTTGAACTTTCCCGTTGGCCAGATGCCGGGAATGGGCCAGAGTCTTTTTCTCTATCACAACGGTTTGAAGGCCGGCGAAGTTAAAATTACCGGACCGCAACGCGACAGCAATGTCGTGGCCGATCTTGTCACCGGCGAGGCGCAAGTGGGGGATGAAGTGCGCGACCAGTGATCAATCCCCGCGTGCCGGCGTTTTGCCAACGGCTTTCACCGTTTTCGGCAGCGCGTCCCTCTGGTAAGGCGAGTGGAGGTTGAAATAAATGCCGCACATCGGCCGCGGCTCGTCGCCCTGGCTTAANNCCTCAAAATCCTCCGGCGTCTTGTCCAGGCAGACGACGTATTTATCGTAGGCCTTCACCGCCGCCGCGATTTCACGTTTGAACAATTCAATGGTCACGGCTTCAAGTTAAATCACTTTGCGCGGATTGCAGCAAGATTAAATCCGCCGAGCGCAGGAACCGGATTCAATTTTCAAAACCCGGTTCCTTCGCTGCCGGGTTGTTTGATTTCCGCCGTGGCCCGAACAGCGCCGTTCCAATCCGCACCAGCGTCGCACCTTCCTCAATCGCCACCTCGAAATCGCCGCTCATCCCCATGCTCAAATGTGGCAGCGGAACGCCGAGCACCGCCTCGGCGCGTTCCTTCAACTGGCGCAATTTACGAAAGTGCGAACGCGCCTTTTCCATTTCCGGCGACCACGGCGGCACGGTCATCAGTCCGTGAATTTCGATTCGCGGCAATTCATTTAACTCTTTCAACTCCGCCAGCATCTTTTCCGGCTGGTAGCCGGATTTGCTCGCCTCGCCCGCGACGTTGACCTCCAGCAAAACCGGCATTTT
>PLZL01000057.1:0-561 GCA_003152145.1 Limisphaerales bacterium | reverse complement strand
CGCGCGCCCGGCGCGTTCGCACGCGCCGCGAATCCGCTGTTGAATTGAATTCAAGTTTTCCGCAATGTCCATGGACGAATTCTAAACGCTAATTTTCGCTGATAAACGCTAATCTTTGTGTTTGCATTGAAATAATATGCGAAATTAGCGCAGATCAGCGGTTTCAAAATCTGTGTTCATCCGTGTTCATCCGTGGTTAAATTTCTTCATGAACTACTGGCTGGTGAAGTCTGAACCGGAGGCTTACGCGTGGTCGCAATTGGTGAAGGATGGCGTCGCGGCGTGGACGGGCGTGCGCAATTTCGCGGCGCGGAACAATCTGCGCGCGATGAAATGCGGCGATCGCGTTTTCTTTTACCACAGTGGCGAGGAAAAGTCCGCCATCGGCTTCGCGCGAGTCATGAGGGAATTTTATCCCGATCCCACCGCGACGGAAGGCGATTGGTCGTGTGTTGACCTCGCGCCGGGGAAATCCCTGGCCAAACCCTTCACGCTGGCGGCAATCAAGGCCGACAAAATTCTCAAGGAGATGGTTCTGGCCAAACTATCGCGCTTGTCCGT
>PLZL01000066.1 GCA_003152145.1 Limisphaerales bacterium | reverse complement strand
CTTCGCGTCCCCACCGCGCAGAAATTGGAAAACCCACCCCCTTGGCTCGCGTTTCTTTGCACGGTGTTCCCCAATTCAATACAGAACAACTCGAGCGGTCGCTCAACCGACGCGCGGCCGCAATTTATTCCTGCAAAATAATCTGGTCGCTTTTCCAGGTTGCGGGGATATACCGATGAAATGATGAACGACGACCTGACGTTGCTGCGCGAGTATGTCCGGAGCTAATCCGAACCCGCCTTCGCCGCACTAGTGAGCCGGCACGTCAGCCTGGTCTATTCCGTGGCCCCGCGGCAGGTGCGCGACCTGTATCGCGCACCATCTTTTCTTGGGCTTTTTGAGAGCTTTTCGTTTTTCCTGACAGTTTCCTGACAGTTTCTTGAGTTTTTGAAGCTTTCGACTTGATTTTCTCACTCAATTCCAGTATAATTATAATCAGACATGGGAGCAGCCTGCCCGTAGCGGTAGGCTCGCCAACCAGCGTTTGGATGACGCAACGGTGGTCACGACAAGTTCGAGTGGATGTTGTCGGATGTGTTGAGGGCAAAATGCCCTCAAAAAAATATCTCCAACGGAAAAGAACCGTTCCGGCGCGGACGGTTGTTTTTTGTGTTCCCCATGTGCTTTGAAAGGCACATCAATGAGCGATAGCACAACTCGACGTGACGGGAAATTTCCGGTCACAATCAAACGTGGTTCTGCACAGGTTAAAATCTATCGAACGGTTTCGCATGACTGCGAATTGTTCGTTCTTTCCTTCTACCAAGATGGAAAGCGGATACGTCCTTCGTTCTCCAATTTTGAAGAAGCGAGAGATGAGGCGGAAATTCTTGCAAACCGACTTGGGAGCACGGATGCCGCCGTCCTGAAGCTCACCGGCGCAGACCTTTCGGCATACCAGCGGGCACGGCAACATCTCGACCCCCTCGGCGTTGCGATTGAAATTGCGACGGCACAATTCTCCGATGCCAAGCGAAAGCTGGGTGATGTGTCCCTCCATGAAGCGGTGGAATTTTATCTAAAACAAAATCCCAAGAAAATTGAGCCGCACTCTGTCGAGAGCGTGGTGGAGGAGTTCATCTCGACGAAAGCAGCGGATGGATTGAGCGAGCGTTATGTGAAGTCCCTTCGGTGGGCGTTGCCGAAATTCGTGCGTGCTTTCCGATGCAACATTGGTGACGTGACCGGGCCGGAAATTGATGCTTGGCTTCGCGGCGTGAAGCTGTCGCCCCGGACACGGAACAATTTGCGAAACTCCGTGCAAACGCTTTTCAGTTTTGCAAAGACGCGGCGCTACGTTCCGAAAGACCACGATGAACTGGACGCCGTGCCGCTGGCGAAGGACAAGGGTGGCGAGATTGAAGTGTTTTCGCCTTTTGAACTTGAGTCGTTGTTGAACTGCGCGGACGAGCGGTTGGTGCCATTTCTCGCCTTGGGCGCATTCGTCGGCATTCGCCACGCAGAAATTCAACGACTCAACTGGGATGACCTCAAGCTTGAGGATGACTTAATTGAAATAAAAGCGGCAAAAGCAAAAACCGCGAGCCGACGCACCGTGCCAATCCTGGAGAATTTGAAGGCGTGGCTGCTTCCATACGCAGAAGCTTCTGGCCCGGTCTGCGCATATAAAAATGTCGCCCAACAAATCAACAAACTCGTGCGTGACGTGAATGCCNNTACGGCACTCCTTCATTAGCTACCGCATTGCCGAGATAAAGAACGTGCCGCAGGTCGCTCTGGAGGCCGGCAACAGTCCGCAAATAATTTTTTCAAATTACCGGGAACTCGTTCGGCCTAGCGACGCGAAAAAATGGTTCTCCATCGTCCCACGGCACGCTGAAAATATCATTCAACTCGACGCACGACCAAACTCAATCGCAGTCCAAGGAGCGACAGCATGAGTGATTTGTTAAGAACTGGGCTTGCAGCCCGCCGGGTGTTTCGTCGAGCTAGAGCGAAAATTTGCGATGTGCGACTGATGCTTGTTGTCCGTGCGAGAGAATGCCTACACATGAAAGCAAAGGGATTTGCACCCTTGGGGGGTGGTCTCGGCATCAATGGATTCAAAAAATCTGTCTATTAACGAGGCCGGAGTTCCAAATTCCGGGGGTTTCAACGATAAACAAGAAGCCGCAAAATGGTTGGGGGTCAGCACGAGAACGCTGGACACCTACATGCAGCGCGGTTTGGTCCCCTATTACAAAATAGGCCGAACTGTTCGATTCAAGTTGGCCGATTTGGAGGAACATCTCCGCAAGACATGCCGCATTGCCGGTCGCGGGGGCATTCCTTCGTGACCGCGCCGGGTAACTATTAAACACATCGCGTGGCTGCGGGTGGTGGTGGGGCGCTCGTCGTGGCGAGCGCCCCGGCCCGGTCCATTGCAGAGACCCGCTCCGCCGCCTTCGGCTGGTTCCCGCCGTTGCCGAATGTAACTTTCTTTGCTGCCCGTTGCGCGTGCTCGTTCGAGAGATGGCTATACACTTTGCCTATCAGCATACCGCCGTCGGAATGTCCAACCCACCTTGCAATGGTCATAAAGTCCACTCCGCTCATTACACACTCCGAGATGAAGTGATGGCGGGTGTCGTGAAAATGAATGTTGGGAAGCCCGGCCTCCTCGCGCACTTTCTCGAAGGTTCCTCGCAGCGAGCCGATGTTGCCGGCCTCGTCGCTTGCCGCTGGAAACATGCAGTCCGAATCCGGCAGTCGCCTTGCATACATTTCCTTCAATACGACTTCAAGCTCGTCGGAAAAATCCACCACCACGTTCTTGTCATACTTGGTGTTTCGCAGATGAACCGGTCGCTGTTGCCAGTTCACGTCCTCCCATCTGGTGCTCAACGCGCTCGTGACGCGGGCACCCGTTGTTCGCATAAACCGGATGGCGTCGGCCAGAAGCTCTCCGTTGCGGTATTTCGGAGTGCCATCGGCGTTCTTCTGCGTGGCGACCCGGCACAAGTGCTCCAGTTCCTCCTTCGTGAACAGCGGGCGCTTGCCCAACCTGCTTCGCGCCCTGCCGCCGAAGGCCAGTCTGCTTTTGGTAGGCGATATTGACCAGTTGCCGTCTGTAGGGCCGGGCATGGTGCTGCGGCACGTAATTGAAAGCAACGTTGTGCCGGTCGTGCGCCTGACCGAGGTTTTTCGGCAAGCTGCCCACAGCCGGATTATCATAAACGCCCACCGAATCAACGAAGGC
>PLZL01000462.1 GCA_003152145.1 Limisphaerales bacterium | reverse complement strand
AATACTTATGCAATGCACTATATCAGGATTACCCGCTCGCGAGCATCGTTTCCGTCCGCGGTGAAAGTCGTAGTCCGATTGTAACAATCGTCCCCTTGCCCATTGAAGACTCGATACTATATTGCCCGCCGAGTTTGGATAGTCGAATCGGGAGGTTCTTCAAGCCGTTGCCCCGATGCTTTGTCTTTGTGTCGAAGCCCTTTCCATTGTCCGAAATTACAATTTTAAGCTGGTCTTCGGAAAAGGCCATTCGGAACTCCACCTCGGTAGCCTGAGCATGGCGTTCGACATTGTTCAATGTCTCTTTGACAGCCAATAGCAAACCATGGCGCAACTGGCCACCCAATACGATCGAAGGAAAAGCGACGGGGATATCGAAGCGACAGGCAATTCCGGAATGAGATAAATATTCACTGGCAAAGTCGCCCAAATAATCTGCCACGGACTCAAGGGAATTATCTTTAGGATCGACCGCCCACACGATGACATCCAGCGCGGTCACCAACCCGCGCGCCTTGGCGGCAATCGCACGGAACAGAGCCGTCAACTCATCCAGAGTGTCTAATCGTCGCCCCTTGCTGGCCAGCACGCTGATTTCGGTGAGGCTGGAACCAAGATCGTCGTGCAGGTCGCGGGCGATGCGTGATCGTTCAGTTTCCAGGGCCCGTTCTCGTTCCGCCGTTTCGCGCTCGCCGATTTCCCGTTGGAGTTGTTGTGTGCGCTGTTCCACCCGCCGTTGCAGCTGTGAAATCCAAACCGCTGCGAGAGTAAGAATGACAAGCAACAATCCAACCATTACGAGTAATCGCCGGGGTGTCCACCAGGACGGTTGCGACATCACTGTCAATTGCGAGGGAGAACTCAGAAGTAACTCGAATCCGCTCGGTCTGCTGCCCTCCGACCATGTCTTGGGCTTTCCAACGTAAACACCGGTAAGGGCCAACTGACTTCCGATCCGCAGCGAGACTGATTCCTTTGTGTCCGGCATACGAGCGAGAAACAAATGCCCGCTGGCATTCATTTCCAGAACACGCGAATCCGGTTCGGAATGAATTCCCATCAGCGTTGCTGAAATTTGCACTAGCGTAGACTCAACTTTGTCTTGTATCAGTTCACTAACGTCCAATATTAGCGGGGTGGGCTTGACGGTCTGGCCGGTTTTGCGAAGGATGGCCTTTCGCAGGAGTGGTGCGGGGCCGCTGATATCGGGATAACCAACGACCTCAACCTCTTCTCCGAACCGGACGTTGGTTGATTGCAGGGTCGTAACACGAATGCCCCGCACTTTGTCCATCAGGAAAACGCTTGTTGAATCAGCGTAAATCACCGTCCCACGAATTTTCACTCGCTGAAACGGCGTTGCACGGGAGTCGAATTGATACAGTTCGCTCCGACTCTTTGATGGAGCGTCAAACGGATCGCGCGGCGCGGGGACATCAACGTCCATAATCACATTGCGCATCAACAGATGACCAACCTGAACCGTGCGGTTGGTGTTCCATGCCGCGAAGAGCACACCACGAAGACGGACGAGTGCATTCTCGAAAGTCCTCAATTGCGGCTCAGAATAGGCCGCAACCTCAACATTAAGCTCTCCCTCGGGGAGAAGAAGAGCCAGACTGTTACTATGAACAGCCGAAACCAGTCCTTGAAGTTCAACCCATTGAATATCCATGCTGCCGTTAAGTAACTCATTCCACGAGGGTCGCGCTGGCAGAGGCATTTGTCCCTTCCCAATGACAACAACGTCCTCGGCAACAACGATCGGAGCGAAATCCCCCGCATCGGTGTAACCGACCACTTCGCAAAACTGGCCCACAACTGCAGCCGAGTTGACGGACGAGGATAGCCGAACGAAGATGCCGCGAGTCTCATCCTGAACGGACATGTAGTGAAGAAACGGGGGTGCGCGGCTTGTCACGATACCCTGGATCCTAACGGGCAAATGGCGAGCTGCTTCTTCCTTGGACAGGCTTTGAATTTGCCCAGCAGCTACAAGCGTGCGAACAGAGCCCGAATCGGCTGTCGCCCCTTCCGAATCCCCCAGAATCGTCATATTATCAGATGTTGCAACTGATAATTCTCCGAGCACCTGATCCCGGTTCGGCGTCATTACGGCTCGACCGATTCCGGTAACGCGAATTCGTGAATTCAGTAGGCGACTAGGATCCAATTCTCCGCTATCTGCCACCATGACCCAAATGGAATCCGGTTGCGATCGAAGCTCGAACTTCAATCCTCTGTCAGACTTGGAAACGAAAACCACCCGCCCTTCGACGCTCATCCATTTCGGCGTTTCGAAATCAGTCATGGACGCATGTAACGTCGAGACGATTGGAGACGGAACATCTTCATGGCCGATCTTTGTCAACACAAGTTCAGGGGTATCCAGAAAAAGCAAACTCCCGTCGTCAGATGCCAGACTGAACATGTAGTTTCCATCCACTGGTGCAGAGAAAAAAGCTTTGAAGCGAATCCCGAACAGCTCTCTCGTTGGCCCCAAGGTTGGGCTAAGGTTGGTCGTTGTCACCGTTCTAAGCGGTTGTAACAGCGCAAAGTCCGGCAGATCTAACCACACGCCCTCGTAATAATTTGCATTCAATCCAGCAACCATATTGGATTCGAGCACAATACTATCGCTGGGTCTGACCAAAAAATGATCTGCCGGTTCAATTATGCCATTGGGCAATCGACAGGTCAATTCCAAACCATATGCGCCGAGAAAATTAAAGTAATCCAATTGAAAAGGATGGAGGCCAGCAGTGAGGCGCACCTCCGCAGTGACCAAACGGAGACCATGGGTTCCGTCATTGTCGAGATCCGGCACCCGAGTGATCTCGATTCCGATTTCGCGTCTTCGCAGAAGGCATCGCTGGCCTTCGATGTGGACGATGTCACCGGCCGCAATGGTAACTCGGCGATGTCCCAATTCCAGAATTTCATTTCCCGTCTTATCCTTTACCGCCACCACCCCGATGTCCGCTGGGCTTGTAGAGCAAACAAGAACATCCAAACAGACGTCGGCAATTATTCGTGAGGAGGAATCTAGCAGTTTGGACAACTGCAAAATGTTTGTAACCAATGGTGACACCTTGGAAAGCTGTTCTGCCGGGACGGCTGGTTGCGCCCTCACGCAGGTAACAAATATCAATACGGAGAAGTATCCGACCGCCGCCACGAGACGGAGGCTGGCTACGCTAACGGATAAATTCGAGTGGAGCATCCTTGCTGAGTTTAGCCCCCAAAAAAACGAGCAGCAACGTTCAAATGACACCATCTGCGAGAAGCTGATTCCTCAGAACAATTCGTTGCTGGGGTTTTCGAGGAATCCCTGGCGGCCGCTGGTGTTCGGTGCGGCGTCGCCCAGCTTGAACATGTAGGTTTCCAAGTCCTTGAAATCAACGTTGCTCCACCTCGAAAAGAAAAAAGAGGAACGTGTCCCCAAGTCTCGCCGGCGGCTTGATTTCATGTCGCCGACGCTTCTGGTCAGCTCGAAGGCGGGATCGGGCGTTTGCTGAAACCGGCGAAGTATCCCAAAATCTGATCGCTCCATTTCGCGGAGTCTGCAACTTGAATGGCCAGGCGTTCGGCGCCGAATTCGTTGCCGGCTTCGAGTCGCCGTTGGTTTGACTCAGTGCCGGCAGCAGTGACATCGCACCCGCGATCATCCCCCAGCAATACGTATTTTTTCATAATGGTTCTCTCAAAGCGCAGAATAGCATCCACAGGGATGCGAAGGGGTCAACGGGTGATGATAGTGACCGATGACGCTTCACAACCCTCCGCTTCGGCCCGAAGCCGGATTTTTCCGCTTGCACCGGTCGGCCGTAAAATCACCAGGCAGCGTCCTTCAAAGGTCCGGCGGGATGGACTGCGGAAACTCGCCGGGGTATTCGGACAGCTGTTGCCTTGGGCCGCCAGTTCTCCGGCTCCGGTCACTGTGAACCGCACGGGAACTTCGGCGTTCGGCACGCGTTGGCCGGCGGCATCCACGATTTCAACCGTCACATAGGACAATTCGTTGCGGTCGGCGCGGATCTTTTCCCGGTCGGCGATCAACCTTAGTTTCCTGGGAGCACCGCTGGTTTTCAAGGCGGTGTTCGCCACGGCTTTTCCGTTGACCAAACCAACCGCGCGCAGTTCGCCGGGCGCGTAGGGCACGTCGAACTTCGTCGTCAACTTGGTCGCGGCGGAAACCGGTTTTTCGCCGATGACTTTGCCGTTGAGTTCCAACCGGACGCTTTCGCAGCGTGAATAAACCGCAACCTGCAACGACTTGCCTTCCTGTCCCGGCCAGTTCCACGATTGCGCTTCATCGGGCCAGCCCCAGCCGCTGACGCGTTCGGAAAGTCCCGGCGGGATTGGTGAATGGACGGCCATTTCAATCTGGCTGCGCCGCCAGACCACGTCGCGATAAAAAGATTGCGGCTTCTTGAAACCGCAGATGTCAATGTCGCCACACCAGGCGTTAAACCAGGGCCAGGACATGAAGAATGGATCCCTGCCGTTGCCCGTAACGCTATGGCCGATGCCCGATTCGCCCAGATAATCCATCGCCGTCCAGGTGAAGTCGCCGATCANNATACGGATGTTTTTCCACGAGCGCCCAGTAATCGAAGAAGTCCTTCGGATACGATTCAGTCCCCATGATCACGCGTTCGGGATGGCGGGCGTGGTCGGATTCGTATTTGTTCGGCAGGTAATTGTATCCGGCCACGTCCAGATTTACAAACGCCGGTTCGGAAAGGGTATCCCAGTTCCGGGTCACCTGGCCCCAGTCGTTGCAGACGGCCTGGGTGATCGCGCGGGTGGAATCATGCGCCAGCACGGCTTCGCGCAAACGCCTGGCCGGTCCGTTGGTGCCAAATTGCTCTGGAATTTCGTTGCCGATGGACCACATCATGACCGATGGGTGATTGCGGTCGCGGCGCACCATCGAGGCGATGTCGCGATCGGACCAGTCCTTAAAATACAAATGGTAATCCTGCGGGTTCTTGGCCCGATCCCAGCAGTCGAACGCCTCGTCTAGCACGAGCATGCCGAGCCGGTCGCAGGCATCGAGAAACGCGGGCGACGGTGGATTGTGGCTCGTGCGAATCGCATTGTAACCATTCGCCTTCAGCAACTCGACGCGCCGCTCCTCCGCGCGGTCAATCGCCGCCGAGCCGAGCGGCCCATTGTCGTGATGCACGCAGCCCCCTTTGAGCTTGAGCATTTCGCCGTTGAGCCGGAATCCGTGTTCGGCATCAATTTCAATTTTCCGAATCCCAAAAGGCGTTGAAACCGCGTCCACGGTTTTGCTTGCCGCCACAATTTCCACTTCCGCTGAATAAAGTTCCGGCGAGTCCAGCGACCACAGCTTCGGTGAAATCACTTCCAGCGTCTGCTCCACCGGATGCGTTTCATTGGCCGGCAACTGCAGTTTGGTTTCGGTCGTCTTCACGGTTTTGCCCTTGGCATCCAACACCCGCGCGCGGACAACCATGTCCGCTCCAGTCGGACTGCCATTGCATACTTCGGTCGCGATTTTTACGACGGCCTTCTCCTTTGATATTTCGGGCGTCGTCACGAAAACACCCCAGGTCGGCACATGAACCGGCTCAGTGAAAGTCAGCCAGGTGTGGCGATAAATTCCCGAGCCGGAATACCAGCGGCTGTTCTTGCCGCCGTTGCGGACACGCGCCGCGAGCACGTTTTCCTTGCCCGCCGGGTTCAGGTAAGGCGTCAAATCGAATTCGAAGCTAGTGTAACCGTAAGGATGGCTGCCCAGCAGGTGTCCGTTGATCCAGAAATCCGCGTTCATGTAAACGCCGTCGAAGCGCACGGCGACGAGTTTCTTTGCATCGGCCGATGCCAACTTGAAGCGTTTGCGATACCAGGCCGTGCCGCCGACAACATAGCCGGTGGAAGCACCGCCGTTGCTTTGGCCTCGATCAAAGGGGCCAACGCGATTTGTCGCCGACTGATCCGGAGCGGAAGCATCCGCAGCCGGCAAATCCTCAATGCTCCAATCATGCGGCACATCAAGTTTACGCCAGGTGGAATCATTGAACTCGGGAACCTCGGCGCCGGGCGCATCGGCGCGCAAAAAGCGCCAGTTCGAATCGAACGAGCGATCCCGCTGGCTGCTTGGGAATGCAGAAGAACCACCCAAGACAAGAACCAGGAGGCACACAAGCCGGTTGAGTATGGTTTTCATAAAATCAAAGTAAGCAATTCAACTGTTGTTGGCCACAATTCCATCAATTGATTTTGCATTTTGCGCGCCTGACCGAACTGAACGCTGCGCAATTTAGTCGCGAAACTTTTTCCGATTTCGCCCTTGGCCCGGTCACACCAAAGCGCAGCCCTCATTTCACTGCCGCGGCCGGCTTGGTGGACAGCATTTTGAGGAGAGCGGGATCATACTCCTCCAGACCGGTTATTCCATAGAGATGGTTCGCAGAAATCCACGGCAACCAGAACCGGTGTCCACTGCTGCCACGCCCGCCGCCACCGTCTCCCATGCGCCAGCCCTCCTGCTGCCACCCGATGCCGCGCATGTCGTATTGGCGTCCGGGAAGAGCGACCATGGACTTGGTGTCGTGCAACAGAACGCGCGCGACATCGAGGTAATGCGGGTCCTTCGTCAGGTTGTATAGCTTCGCGTAGGAGGGCACGGCCCAGTCCAGGTATTCATCCACACTGCCGGAGTTCATGGCGGTAATCCCCTGGAACCCGAGGGCTGGGGCGCTTTTTTTCCAATTGAGTTGCGCGTCGTCCGCGTCCAACGGCATCGGCACGGTCCAAATCCAGATCCAGCTTTCGGCGAAGGTCGCCGCCGTCTGGGCGCGGTCCAGCCATTTGGAATCCTTGGTGGAATCGTAAAGGCTCAGGAAAGCTTCCATGCTCAACATCCCGGCCTCCTTGTCGGTGATGTTCGGGTTGTCAATCGCGCCGCCGACGAAAAATCCACGCGTTCCGAAATTCGTCCAGACATATTCCGCTGCGCGAATGGCCGCCTGCTTGTATTTCGCATCCCCCGTCTCTTCGGACAGGATGACCAGCAACGGCACGGGGCAGTAGCTAGACGTTCCCGTTGGCTCGGCAACCTCGTTGCTTCCGGCCACCCACCGGCGTGGAAACGATCCATCCGCCCTTTGCTGGGGGATCAGCCAGTCCACGTATTGCTTTACCCAGTTGAACCATTCCGGATGTTCCCGGCCCTGCGCCTTCTCGCGCCGGTAGGCCCGCATCAATACGCGCATGTCTTCCGTGGCGTTTCGCAACCAGGGGGCGACCCACTCCGGATGGTCGCCAGTCCATGGTTTGCCGCTGGCAAGATCGTAGCCAGTTCCCTGAAGCGGCACCGACGGGAGGGCTTTTATCAAGGACGAGATGATGGCCAATCCGGTCTCGCGCATTTTCTGGCCGCGTTCGGTCTTGTCACGATCACCTTCGCGCAACAACTGGTCCGCGCATTCGATGTCCTTGCCCACAAAACCCATCGCCACCATCGTATAATTCCATTGGACCTGGTTCGTCTCGATCGTGGAGATGACAAAAGGCATCGCGGTGCACCCGTCAATGGTATTGGCCTGGGCCTCGAGATGGTCAATCAAAACGCGGCGCATCTGCTCGACGTCAATGTAGTTGACGGGCGGGTTCAGCGTGTTCCATGCCCAGCGCCAGGAGTTACGCGTCATGTCGCGAAACGACTCGTTTTGCCCAAAACGAAAGCTCACCTGGTAGCTGTGGGCCACTCCCTGCTCAATCGGGTGATAGCGTCGAATCCAGCGCCGTCCTGCAGGTGCTCCACGGCCACCCAGGGAATCGCTCGTGCCGGGAAACGTGAAATCGAACATGATCGGGCCGTTGCTTCCCTGCCAAGCACCGAGCGCGCCGAATTGCAGCCGGGCATCGATGATCACCGGTTTGGCGAGCCGGGTCTCTTCTTCCGTCGTGTCGCCGCGCGGCGCGGGGTCCAGCATGGTCACAGAGGCGCCATTGCTGAAGGAGATCCCGAACATGGGCGCCGGAAGTATGTCCTCACGCATGATGAATCGCCTGGCCGCGTAGTTCAGCGTGCCGCCGGGCGAGCGTTCGCCATCGTAGGTGGGGTCGCCATACAACGCGCCCGGAACCAAGAAGTTCACGTTGGTCCATTCGGCCGATGGACCGACCACGACGAACCCGACCAACGAGTCAAATCCGCCCGGCGCGTTCCCCGTGACTTCCACCTTCCGGCTTACCGAAACAACCGCTCCGGTCAGGCTCCAGTGATCTTTCACATGAAAGACAACATTGCTGCTGAAGGCGATTTCAGCTTGGGCATCAACTCCGTTCGCCGATTTCTGCACCGTCTTATATTCGGCCATAAGCTGGCGAATGTCGTCGTCCGCGCGATAGATTTCAATCCTCGCAGTTGCTGAAAGAATGCTGGGCAGTGCCGCGCCGCCGCCGAAAGCGAGAATATAATTGCCATCGAAGTTACGATTAAAAGCAACCGTCGCGCCGGTTTCCAGACGCCCAAGTTCCACTCGAAAGGCTGGTTGCGCGATTTGTGCGAATAATGCCGGTCCTGCCAGACACAGCCCAAGGAATGAGCATTTGCCTAACATAAGTTCATGTCTGGTTATCGTGCGCTTCCTGCCGCGCCTTCACAAGAAAAACAACGTTCCGCACATTTGGCATTTGGATTCCGGTGCGCATTGAGATTGTGCCAGGGGAGATTCATTGTCCCGACAGATTGCCGAGTGCTTCCACTTCCGCGAGCGCGGCAGGTTTATCATCCGGGGTTCCGACAAATGTCACGCGCAGGAAGCGCCCGCGCGCGCCGGCCGCGGCAGAGAGCGTCTGGATTTTTGCACTGCTCGCGGTCTGGGTTTGATCGGAAATCATTTTCCAGTTGTTGTTGCCGTCATCCGATATTTCGACGCGGTAACGCCAGTTGCCGTCGAAAGGGAACGAGAGCTTGACCGAGCTGACGGTTGCGTTACGTTCCAAATCAATTGAGAACCACGCGTTCGTGTCCGCGGTATCAGCCTGCCAGAATGTTATGGTATTGCCGTCGTTGGCCAAACGTCCGCCATGACCGAGCGATTCGCTGCTGGCGCGCGTCGGATTGTTCAAGCCCAACGTGAGAAGTGAACCGCCCGTGGCTGTGCCGGTGAATCGCACATACGGACGCGGTTTTACGGACGGCGTTTTGCCGGCGACAAATCCCGGTTCGCCGCGCGATGTGATCCGAATCGTCGTGTCTTTCAATCCGGGCGATGTCGCGCGAATGACCGTCCGTCCAGCGTAGTAAGAACGGAATTCCATCGCCGCCTGGCCGTCGCGAATCATAATGTCTGAGTCGGGCGCAAAGGTGATGCTCGGCCCGGTGGGAAATTCTCCCGGACCAGATTCAACTGCGAGCGTCACGAGCGGACAGTTATTGATCGGCGTGCCGTCTTTGTCCACGACGGTCACGATGAGTTGCGCGTCGTCCGTGCCGTCCACGGAATTCAGCGTGGTCTTGTCCGCCACGAGTTTCAGCGCGGCGGGAATGCCATTGCTCGGCCAGGCCGGCGGCGGGATGTGCAAATACTCGTTTCGATACCAATACCATTGCCGTTTCGGCAGCCGGAAATAGTCCACAAGGCCCATTGCGCCAAACCGCCGACCGGCGAGGCTGCCGTGGTCGAAGCCGCACCAAATCACCTCGCCGCTNNCGACGCTGGGAATTCCCGGATTCACAAACAGCCGCGCGCCGTCGCCGTTCTGGCCGGCCACGTCGCCGAGCTTGTCAATGCCTCCGCGCTGGGCTCCGCCAATGCCTGCCGGTCGCGTTGGATCAAGTTCGTGTGAGTAAGCCACGAGTTCCTTCAAAGAATTCCGCACCTTCGGCATCACCGAGCCGCTGCTGAAAAAAACTTCATTGTCCATGCTCCAGACGATGATGCTCGGATGATTCCGGTTGATGCGGATCATGTCACGCAGACTCGCCTTCAGGCTCGCTTCGAAGCCGGCCTCGTCCGCGGCGTTCGTTGGATAGGCGCTGGCGGCCCACGGGCTTCTGAACCCGGTCGTGCCCCAGAAACAATTCTCCGACCAAAACATTATCCCGATCTGGTCGCACGCGGCGGCAAACGCCGGCGCGTGGGGATAATGCGATCCGCGAATGAAATCGAAGCCAGCGTCTTTCACCAGCTTCACGTCGCGGAAAAAGCCGCTGTCAGCCACCGCGTCGCCCCAGCCGGCGTGGTCCTGATGCACGTTGGCGCCTTTAAAATAGTAGTGCTCGCCGTTCAGGAAAAATCCCTGGTCAGCCGTGAACTTGAACCAGCGGAAACCGAGCGGCGANNACAAATTCGGATGTTCCGGCGACCATAGCTTGGGATTCGTGACCGGCGCGATGGTCTGGTCGAAAACAATGGTGGCACCCGGCGCGATGGCTTGCGAGGATTCCATTTGCGTGACGACTTTTCCCTTTGCGTCCAACACGCTTGTTTTGAGCGTCACGGATTTCGCGGCACCGGAGCCGTTGACCACTTCGGTTTTTACGTTCACCGTACCGGACACCTTCGACACTTGCGGCGTGGTGACGAACGTTCCATACCACGCGACATGCACCGGCGCGGTGACGACGAGCCGCACGTCGCGATAAATGCCGCCGGAGAAAGTATGCTCGCCCGCGCGCGGCGCCAGGCGCGGGTCCCAAATGTTGTTCACGCGCACGGCGACAACGTTGTCGCCGGTCTTTATCGCGTCGGAGATGTCGAAGGTAAATCCGGTGTAGCCGCCTTTGTGTTCGCCGATGCGCCGGCCGTTCACAAAAACTTCCGCGACCTGAAACACGCCGTCGAATTCGAGATTGACGCGCTTGTCCGACCACACCGCCGACACGATGAAATGTTTCCGATACCAGCCGTAGCCGACATAGAACCTGTCCGCGGCGAAATACGGCATCGAGAACGAGTGCGGCAGGTTGGCGTCATTCCACTTCGAGTCATCAAACGCGACGCCGTCCGCGCTTGCCACGTCGCCGAGTTGAAATTTCCAGTCACGATTGAAGTTGATGGCTTGCCGAAGATCAACGGCAGGCAAAGCAAACATTGAACCGGCGATCATCGCGACAAACAACACGATGCATTTTGCGCTGCGGTTCGCGTTCGCTCTTGGCTCCAAGAGATGAAATTCACCGGGATGTGACTGCATACTCGCTCGCTCGCTTTCAATGTTCGACTGAACCTTCCGGCGCCTGCAACTAATTTCGCGAGAATCGTTACAAGGCGGGTTGAAGATCGGAATTCAATTGGACCGTGCCTCCGGACTTTAATTTGATTTCCGTCGTGCGGTCGCCATGACGGACGGTCGCCGTGCGGCCACCAACCGATTTGATTTTGACATTGGTCAGCTTGCCGCCGTCCCATGTGAGATCAATTTCAAAACCGCCGCGGGCGCGCAGCCCTTTGACACTTCCGCTCGGCCAAGCACTCGGCAGCGCGGGGAGCAATTCGATTTCGCCGGTCTGACTTTGCAGCAGCATTTCAGCGATGGCGGATGTGCCGCCAAAGTTGCCGTCAATCTGGAACGGCGGATGCGCGTCGAACATATCCGGGTAAGTGCGCGACGGATCAAAAAGGTGGTTGAGAATGCTGAAGGCGCGGTTGCCATCATGCAGTCGCGCCCAACAATTGATGCGCCAGGCAATCGCCCAGCCGGTCGTGATGTCCCCGCGTTTGTTGAGGCTGACTTTGGCGGCTTCGGCAAGCTCCGGCGTGCCGCGCGGCGTGATTTGCGCGCTGGGGAAAAGCGCATACAAATGGGAAATGTGGCGGTGTTGCTGTTCCCGCGCTTGTGCATCCCAATCGCCGAGCCATTCCTGCAACTGTCCTTGTTTTCCAATCTGAAGCGGTGCGAGTCTGGCGCGGGCTTGTTCCAGTTGCTGGCGGAAGTCAGGATCGGTGTCCAGAATTTTGGATGCCTCGATGCAATTGGAGAACAGGTCGCGCAGGATTTCCTCGTCCATGGCTGGGCCGGCGCAGACGGCCGAACCGAACGGATGCTGATTTTCCGGCGAGACAGACGGATTGGTCACGAGCCAATGGTTCGTGGGTTCTTCAACGAGCGTATCCAGGAAGAATAGCGCCGCTCCGCGCATGACGGGATAGACGTCTTTCAGATATTTCTTATTGCCGCTGAACTGGTAGCGATCCCACAAGTGGTCGCACAGCCACGCGTCGCCGCTCGGCCACATGCCCGAATCCGCGAAGTCAATGGGGCCGGTGGCGCGCCATAGGTCGGTATTATGGTGGGCAACCCAGCCGTGCGCGCCATACATTTCCTGGGCCGTCCGCGCGCCGGTTACGGAAAGGTCTTTGACCATCGCAATGAGCGGCTCCACGCATTCGCCGAGGTTGCACTCTTCCGCCGGCCAGTAGTTCATCTCGGTGTTGATGTTGATGGTGTATTTGCTTTGCCACGGCGGATTCATGCTTTGATTCCACAACCCCTGGAGATTCGCCGGCTGGCTGCCGGGCCGCGAAGAACTGATCAGCAGATAGCGGCCGAACTGGAAATAAAGCGCGGCAAACTGCGGATCGTTGCCGTTGTGAAAATATTTGATCCGTTCGTCGGTCGGCAGTTTCATGGAATCACTGGTGCCCACGTCAAGGGAAACGCGCCGGAACAGCCGCTGGTGTTCCTGCGTGTGCGCAGCGAGTAGTTTGCCGAATTTCTTCTTGGCGGCGGCGGCGATCTGGCCTTTGACGATGGCGTCCGGATCACCGCTCACGTCCTGGTAATTTTTGTAGCTCGTTGCCGCGGCGATTAGGATCGTGACCGAATCCGCATTCGTGACCGCAATGGAGTCGGAATTGGTGCTGATCGTTCCGCCGTCGGCCAGCACGCGGGCACGCACCTGGAACTTCAATGCGCCTTTGATGCCTGACGCAGACGCATTTGTGCCGCGTATCGCCAACGTGTTTCCCGACTCTGTTTCAATGGTGACTTTTTGTGGGGTCTTGAATCCGGCGGAAAATGAAATCGAACCTTTTTTGTCCGCCGTTAGATGAATTGCAATTACCTGATCCACCGGACTGGCGAAGACCTGTCGCGTATAACGCGTGCCGCCCTCGTTGTATTCAACCGTGGTCACGGCGGTATCCAGGTTCAGATCGCGCCGGTAATTCTCAACAGAGGCCGAATTGGGAAAGGCGAGCATCAAGTCTCCCCCGGTTTCATACGGCATCTCGCTGGACGGACGGGAGATTACTTTTGTGTTGATCAGTTTCCCGGCCTCCGAATATTTCCCGTCGAAGACGAGCTGGCGGACTTGCGGAAGCGCTGCCTTGGCCTGCGGATTGACGGGATCGTAAGGCCCGCCACCCCAAAGCGTGGCCTCGTTCAACTGGAGTCGCTCATTGTTGACATTGCCAAAAACCATCGCGCCGATTCGTCCATTGCCGACCGGGAGTGCCTCTTCCCATCTCGTCGCCGGCTGGCGATACCAGAGGCTCAAGGATTCGCCGGGTGCTGATGCGTTTCCGGTCAACTGTGGTTCGGCTGCGAATAGCCCAATGGAACATCGAATGAAAATTAGGAAACAAACAAGTCGGCGGATGCAGTTACTCATAAACGCTCGTGTTACGGCGATTCAACTCTTGTTACTGGCGACGCGCAAAAGAACACACCGAAACCGGTGGTATGGGAACGACGGATGATCGTTATCGGGCACAGTTTCACAACCCGGAGCGGAAATCTCAATATGACACTTATCATATATCGGCTATGTCGTGTCTGGTAAATTCATGGCATAACCCGATGCGCCCAGGATAAGCAGCCCAGCGGATCGCGCGAATTCGCGCGTAGCACCGAAACACAGCAACTGACATGACTCAGGATATTCACGCCACCATTGCGCCAGTTTGCGAAAAAGAATCGCCAGTTTACGACTGCGCCTTCCCCGCGTGCTTCCGGCCGTGCGTCTTGCGATAGGCCAGAGGGCTTAAACCCTTCCCCGCGCGAAAATATCGCGCCACGTGCTGCACGTCCCCAAAGCCCAGCGTCTCGGCAATCTGACCAACCGGCAGTTCGGTTTCCACCAGCATCCGGGCGATTTGATCGGTCCGCACCCGCCGGATTTCCTCCAAGGCTGAATGCTTCAGATATTCCCGGAACCGTATTTCCAGCACCCGCCGCGACAGCCCGGCGGCGCGCGCCGCCTCCTCCACCGTCGCGCCGCTGCGGGCATGATCACGGATGAAACGCAGCGCCTTCGCCAGGCCGGCGTCTTCCACCGCGAGAATATCCGTGGATTGACGCGGCACCACCTGGCTGGCATGGACGATGATCCGCACCGGCACATGCCGGGACCCCCGCATCAGGCGGTCCAAAGCGTCCGCCGCCTCATAACCCGCCCGCTCGAAATTAATGGCCACGCTCGACAGCGGCGGATTGGAAAGACCGCAGACCACCTCGTCGTTGTCCGCACCGATGATCGCCGCGTCGTCGGGCACCCGCAAGCCAGCCTCGCGGCAGGCTTCCACGATTTCCTTCCCAAAATCATCGTTGCAGGCCATCAGCCCGAAGGGCCGGGGCACCAAGCGCAACCAGCGGACGATGGATTCGCGCACCTTCTTCTCGTGCTGCGCTACTTTGTCCGGCCGCGCTTCATGCCCTTCATGGATCCGCACCTCGTAGCCGGCCTCGCGGATTTTCAAGGCGAACACGTCGCGCCGGGCCGCTGACCAGGAAGTGTTGCGGTAACCACAAAAGCCAAAATGCCGGAAGCCGCATCCAATCAGATGCTCGGCGGCCATTCCCGCAACGGCAGCGGAATCCGTTACCACATTGACCTTGCCCGGCACTTCCTTGTGCCGATGTCCGATGACGACGCCCGGCAACCGGCGGATCAACCCCTTCTCCCGCGGTGCCATGTCCACGTCGCGCGCAATGGTCCCGTTGGCTTCCAGCGCGCCGAGTCTTCGCCGGGCCTTGTCCAAACCGGCGGGTTCCCAGTAAAACGACCAGGGGCCATGATGATACGCGTAGCTGGCGATGCCGCGTAGTATCGCGCGGCCCGATTCGCGCGAGGATTCAATCAGCAGAATGACTTTGGGAATCTCTGCCACAAGACGCAATTACGCCGTCAACTCCCTTCGCAAGCCGGCTTGCTTTGTCCGGAGCAACAGAGTGATTAGGAAAATGGGCGCGGTTTTGCGTTCGCGCCACGTCGGTTTGTAAGAATGGAATTCATGCAAATTGATAATTGGATGCGCCGTTAAGCCGCGTCGCGGAGTCGAATGTTCTCGATTTTTTTCCCCGGACTGCTCCGGCAGTCCACTCGCCTGCGCTGCCAGCTCCGCGACCCGCATCGGTTGATTTGAATCCCGCTTCATCTAAGCAATGCTCCGTTCAATTTTCCGAACGCGCTCCGAACCGTTACGTTTATCGCCGCCTTTCCGCGGGCTGGGAATTCACCCAAACCGCGAGGCACTCCTTCCGCCCGGCTATTAGTTGGGAACATCAAGAACATCATGCACAGTCACCTCCCTACCCGCCATCTGACAAATGTCATATTTTGCTTCCCGCCAAATACCCGTTTCGAACCCGCAGTTTTGGCGTTGCCTCGATTTGATTGACAGGTTGTGAATGCATGAGGTTTTGTTTCACAATGGCAAAGAAAGAAAGGTTTGCACCCGGCAGACGCACAGGTTCCAAAAAGTCCTGTGCGTCTTTGTATCCTCTTTTTGTATCCCGCGCGCCTGAGCATGAGGCCAAAACAGTCCCGAGGGGTCCCTCAATTCTGATTTTCCGTTCGGGGAGACCATTGGGTTCCTGTCACTTCTACGGCTTGAGCGTGACCAGCACGGCATCGTTTTCACGGAGGTCGAACTGCTGTTCGAATTTTCCGTCACGGCCGATCTTCACGATCTTGGTTTCCAGCGGTGCGCCGCTGTTTTTGGATTTGATTTCAGCGACCTGCGCCTTGGTCAATTGAACGGGTGAACCCAGGTCCCGGTAAGTCGCATAAGCATCATTGACGCGGTAGCCGACTTTGTAAGTCTCGACGGCATATCTGCCCTTCGGCAGGTGCGACAGGTTGAGTATGACTCTATTCTTTGGCTGCGACGGCAAATCGCGTTTGTAAAATTCCTGGTTGTGAACTTTCTTGCCGGGATGCGTGTTGGTGAAATCCCAAATCAACGCCTGCACGCCGCCGGTGTTGTCAGCGCAAATCCACGAGGACGGATCGTTGTTCTTCAATTCCGTCGGGCCGAGCCGGTTCAAAAATTGAT